>CAIPGJ010000901.1 GCA_903864555.1 uncultured Pseudomonadota bacterium
CCGGCCTCCAGTGGTTATCGCAAGTTCGCAAACTCACTTTAACCCCACCGCCTCACCGCGGTGGGAGGCCGGCTAGATGATCTTCAGACTCGTGAGCGCAGCGAACGAGCGGGGGGATTTTCAACAGCCGTGCTGATTTGTCCAATCAGCCAGATCTGCCTGCCAGGCAATAAGCATGATCCCGACTACTGGCAGGACCTGATCCAGTCGGGCATCTGTCTGCTTGGTCAAAATCCCCCCGCTGGCCTGCGGCCAGTCGGCCCCCTTTGACAAGGGGGATTGCACCAACTGGCTGGCCTGCACAGCCCCGCCGGTTCGGACTAATATCCTTCAGGCCGGTGGCAGGTCGGTGCCCGCAGGCTGCATCCACACCGGTGGTGACAAGCTGAACACAACAAGATTGAGGAGGAGACATGCCCGCATCGCCCCAAGCCGCACCCTTTGCCGACGCCAGCGACCCGGCCATGCTGGAACGCCAGCGACAACTCTGGGGCGAGCACGCCAGGCTGATCGACTGGCACACGCCGTGGACCGAAGTCGTCGAATACGGCCCGGATGCGAAGCGGCCGCCGCCCTTTGCGCGCTGGTTTACCGGCGGCACCACCAACCTGTGTCACAACGCATTGGACCGCCATCTCGCGACGCGCGGCCAGCAGGTGGCGCTGGTGTGGGAATCCACCGAGGTGGAGCGCACCGTCGCCTACACCTACGCCGAGCTGCATCGTGAAGTCGTAAGGGCCGCCGCAGGCATGCTCGAACTGGGGGTGAGGCGCGGCGACCGTGTGCTCATCTACCTGCCGATGATTCCCGAGGCGGTGTTCGCCATGCTCGCCTGCGCGCGCATCGGCGCCATCCACTCGGTGGTATTCGGCGGCTTTGCCTCGGTGAGCCTGGCGCGACGCATCGACGACGCCCGCCCCGCCCTCATCATCAGCGCCGATGCCGGCAGCCGCGCCGGGAAGGTGATCGAGTACAAGCCGCTGCTCGACCACGCCATCGAACTGGCCGAGTCGAAACCCGCCCATGTGCTGCTGGTGAACCGGGGCCTGGCCCCCATGAACATGCAGGAGGGGCGCGACGTGGACTGGGCCGGGCTGCGCAGCCGCCACCTGAATGCCGAGGTGCCGGTGGCCTGGCTGGAGTCCAACGAAGCGAGCTACATCCTCTACACCTCGGGCACCACCGGCAAACCCAAGGGCGTGCAGCGCGATGTCGGCGGCTATGCCGTGGCGCTGGCCGCCTCGATGCGCCACATCTACGACTGCCAGCCGGGCGAAACCTATTTCTGCACCAGCGACATCGGCTGGGTGGTGGGCCATTCCTACATCGTCTACGGCCCGCTGATCAACGGCATGACCACCATCCTGTACGAGGGCACGCCGCTGCGCCCGGATGCAGGCATCTTCTGGAAGCTGGTGGACCGCCACCGGCCGAGCGTGATGTTCTCCTCGCCCACGGCCATCCGCACGCTCAAGCGCTACAACCAGGCGCTGATCCGCCAGTACGACATCTCCTCGCTGCGTGCGCTGTTTCTGGCCGGCGAGCCGCTGGATGAACCCACCGCGCGCTGGGTGGGCGAGTGGCTGGGCTGCCCGGTGCGCGACAACTACTGGCAAACCGAAACGGGCTGGCCCATCCTGGCCACGCCGGCAGGCGCCGAGCCGCACTACGGCAGCGCTGGCCAGCCGGTGTTCGGCTACGACGTGCGCCTGGTGAGCGAGGAGACCGGCGAACCCCTCGACACCAGCACCGGCGCCACCCACAAGGGCGTGGTGGCCATTGCCCCGCCGCTGCCGCCGGGCTGCCTGCAGACGGTGTGGGACGATGACGAGCGCTTCGTGCGCACCTACTTCCATTCCATCCCCGGCAAGCTGCTCTATTCCACCTTCGACTGGGCCACGCGCGACAAGGATGGCTACTGGACCATCCTCGGGCGCATCGACGATGTCATCAACGTGGCCGGGCACCGCCTGGGCACGCGCGAGATCGAGGAATCCATCTGCAGCCATGCCGCAGTGGCCGAATGCGCCGTGGTCGGCGTGCACGACGAGGTGAAAGGCCAGGTGGCGGTGGCCTTCGCCGTGCCGCGCAACCCCGATGCCATCAAGGACGCAGCCGCTCGCCTCGACCTGGAGGGCTCGTTGATGAAGCTGGTGCACGACCAGTTGGGCGCAGTGGCGCGGCCGGCGCGCGTGCACTTCGTCAACGGCCTGCCCAAGACACGCTCGGGCAAGGTGCTGCGCCGCGCCATCCAGGCGGTGTGCGAGCGGCGCGATCCGGGCGACCTCACCACCATCGACGATCCGGGGCCGCTGGAGCAGGTGAAGGAAGCGCATCTGGGCACTGCTTAAGCATCGTGCACGAGGCATAACAATACCTGTCCCTGCCGTTGTTGCATGCCGGAGAAAGTAATACCATATGATTTTCAAGTAATACTTCGAGGTTCCGATGAGCAATCAGATCACCAGCAAGGGCCAGGTCACCATTCCGAAGAAGGTGCGTGATTTCCTGGGCGTCAAGCCCGGCGAGTCGGTCGATTTCGAACCCACCACGGACGGCCGCGTGGTACTCGTTGCCGCCGGAAACAAAGGGCGCAATGGACGCACCAGGGCCAAGGCGAGCCGCTTCGGCGCGTTGCGCGGCACGGCCACGGTCAAGATGACGACGCAGCAGATCATGGCGCTCACCCGCGGGGAGTAGGCCTTGCTGCTGGTCGATACGAACGTCATTCTTGACGTTATCGAAAACGATCCGGTCTGGGCCGACTGGTCCCAGGCGCAGCTCGATGCGGCCTCGCTTCAATTCACGCTGGTCATCAACCCGGTCATCTATGCCGAGTTGTCGATTGCCTACCAGCGGATCGAGGAACTGGAAACCATGCTGAAAGCCGCCGGGCTGAGGCTGGACCCGATACCGCGTGAGGCCCTGTTCCTGGCCGGACGGGCCTTCCTCAACTACAGGAAGCGCAAGGGAACAAAATCCGGCGTGCTGCCTGATTTTTTCATCGGCGCGCATGCTGCGGTCGCCGGCATTCCCCTGCTGACACGCGATAGGGGTCGCTACGAATCCTATTTCCCGACGGTCGAACTGATTGCGCCGGATTAGTGAAAGCTGCCATTGCGATAAGCATGGCAATAAGTCATGTGAAGGACGGGACAAGAACGTGATTGGTGAACCGACAGTGGATGCATCCGGCACGCACAACGGAAACAGCACATGAATCGCAGACTGGCCTGGGCGGCGACCCTGCTGGCGTGGATAAGTGGCGCAGGCAGCCTGCACGCCCAGACCGACCACCTGGTGAGTTTCGACACGGGGCGCACAGCCAGCGGCGCGCCGGTGCAGATGCGAGCCATCCTGACCCAGCCCGCGAAGCCCACCGACACGGCAGTACTGTTCTTCCGCAGCGTCCCCGGCTATGCCCGCATCCAGGGCGTGGCCGATCGCAACCGAAACCTCATCACCTTCCTGCGAACCAGCCTGCCTTGATTCCTGCAGGCGCGCCTCGCGCGGGTGGTCATGGACTGCCCGACCGACCAGTGGGGATCGCCGGGGGATACCCTGCCTTCCACCTGCCTGGATGACTATCGCTCTTCGGGCACCCATGCCGATGACGTGCGCGGCGTGATGGCGCGCCTGCGAGAGGAGCACGGGATCGCCCGCTTCTACCTGCTGAGGCACAGCCAGGGCACCATCAGTGCCCGCTGGCTGACACTCAATCTGGGCAGTGAGATCGCCGGCAGCCTGCATTCGGTCGCCGTCAACATCGCCTATCCAAAGGAACAGTACGCCTCGGTGCGCAACTTCCCCTACGAACGCATCGCCACCCCCATGCTGCATGTCCACCATGAGCAGGACGCCTGCCGTGGCACGCCCTACCCCATCGTCAGGGGCTATGCCGGCAGCCGGCTCACCACGGTGCGGGGCGGCACGCCCCAGGGCGCCCCGTGCGGCGGGCCGCATCTGCATGCCTATGCGGGCAGGGAGGCGCCTGTTGGCCGGGCCATCGTCCAGTGGATGAAGTCAGGCACGGTGCAGGCCCTGGTCGAGTAAAGGCCGGTCAGGCTGCGACGCGGGACTTCCCTCTGCCAGCCTTCAGAATCCTGACAAGGCCTTCTGTTCGCGTCCGACAGGGAATAGAGTCGCCGCGTTTCATGTTGACTCCGGAAACAGCAGCGGCTCACGCATGCCGCCGCACCACCCCGAACCTGACATGAAAAAGGAATGCCGACATGAAGCCAGACGCCTCCAGCGCATTGCGCAAGTCCATCCTTCCGGTGGTGATATCACTTCTGATCGCCGGCTGCGCCAGCACCGGTTCCGGCCCGGGCATCGCCTACCGCGGCGGCGTGCTGACCGATGGCAAGGGCATGACGGTCTATACCTACCTCAAGGACAGTTTCAACAAGAGCGTGTGCACCGGACCATGCGAGGCCAACTGGCCGCCGCTGCGCCCAGCCGCCAACGAGTACGGCATGAACGACCTGCACCCTTTCAAGAGCGACGACGGCACCCTGCAATGGGCCTTCGACGGCAAACCGCTCTACCTGTGGGTCAAGGATGCGAAACCCGGCGACAAGACCGGCCAGGGCGTGGCCAACGCCTGGAGCACCGTGTTCGAGCCACCGACGCCCAAGGTCGTCTCGGACTACTGATCGCCCCGGGAAGCCCCCCCCGGACCCGGGCCGCACGCAGCCCGGTGGCAAGGCGGGCTGCGTGCCGGCAATCCACGTGAACTGCACGACAGTTCCACTGCACCTGGGCATGGGGCTGCTCATCGCCGGGTGACCGGCTTTGCCGCCCCCCTTATCCGGGGCCCTGCCCGCCTGCGGCCGGCTTGGACAAAGCCCCCCCCCTTCCGTAGAATGAATGATCGGTCGCGGCCGGAGGACGAGTCACAGAGCCCTCCCCTTGCGCCCCCCAGATCCAACCGTCAAAAGGGAATTGCACATGTACAAGCTCTCGAAGCTGGCAACCGCACTCGCTCTGGGCATTGCCGCAGGCACCGTCCAGGCCCAGGTCACCACCCTGAAGAAAGTCCAGGACAGCGGCGAAATCGCCATGGGCGTGCGCGAATCCTCGGCCCCGCTGTCCTTCACCCTGGGCAACAACCAGTTCACCGGCTACCACGTGGAACTGTGCCAGGCCATCATCGACAACATCGGCAATACCGTGGGCAAGAAGCTCAACGTCAAGTATGTGCCGGTGACCTCGCAGAACCGCATCCCCCTGACCCAGAACGGCACGGTGGACATCGAGTGCGGCTCGACGACCAATAACGAAGCCCGCCAGAAGGACGTCTCCTTCGCCCTGACCACCTTTGTCACTGAAGTACGCATGGTGGTGAAGGCCAAGTCCGGCATCAAGTCCATCTCCCAGCTGAACGGCAAGACCGTGGCGACCACCACCGGCACCACCTCGGTGCAGACGCTGCGCAAACACCAGCGCGCCGAGAAGGCGCAATTCAAGGAACTGTTCGGCAAGGACCACGCCGAATCCTTCCTGCTGGTTGAATCGGGCCGCGCAGATGCCTTCGTGATGGATGACAACATCCTGGCCGGCCTGGTGGCCACCGCCAAGAACCCCAAGGACTTCGCCATCGTCG
>CAIPGJ010000902.1 GCA_903864555.1 uncultured Pseudomonadota bacterium
GCCAAGCAGCCCGAAGAATTTTCGTGACCTGTGCGCCTGCGTCGGGCATCCGGAATGGGTGGATGATGAACGGTTCAGCGGGGCACGGGCACTGGAGGCGAACTGGGACCAGCTCATGAACCTGGTGGAGGCATGGACCAGCAGTCGCACCGCCGAAGAATGCGAGCGGATTTTCGTGGATGCCGGCGTGCCTTGTGCGCCGTACCGCAGCACCGCCGAGGCCATGCGGCATCCGCATACCGTTGCACGCGGGTCTTTTGCCACGGTGGAGGATCCTGCCGGAAGCTATCTGGTGCCGAATGCGCCGTTCAAAATGCCAGGGCTGGACACTTCGGTCAGAAAGTCCGTGCCAGGTTTTGGAGACAGCACGGCCGATCTCCTGCGTGATCTGCTTGGCTACGACCAGCAGCAGATTGACGCGTGCATGGCAGAACCCAGGAAGTAAAAGGTGCTGCGCCTCCTCTTGCAGAGGTGGCTTTCGAGGAGGCAGGAAGACGCCCGCTTTGGGGTGACTCTCCGATACAAAAAAACTTTACAAGGAGGAGCGTGATGAACAACAGCCTAGGGTTTTCTGGTGGCGTAAGGCGAATCTGTCTCGCATTGGGTATTTCGCTGCTGTCCTTGCAGGCGATGGCACAGCAGTATCCTGCCAAGCCAATCAGGATGGTGCTGCCGTTTGCCGCTGGTGGTGGCACCGACACCTTCATGCGAGTGCTGGTTGATGGAATGAGCAAGACGCCCGGCCACAATTACATCCTGGATAACCGCCCTTCTGATGGTGGCAATATTTCGCTTGCATTCGTGGCGAAGGCCGAGCCCGATGGCTATACCATCACCGTGAGCACACCCATCATCGCGGTCAATCCGATCCTTTACCCACGCGTACAGTACCGCTCGGGGGATTTTGCCGCCATCTCACTGCTTGGCCGCGCGCCGGCGCTCATCGTCATGGGCATGCAGGTGCCGGCAAGCAATGTCGCCGAACTGATCAAGTTGGCCAAATCCAAGCCGGGATCGTTGAGCTATGGGGCACCCACCGGTTCCGGACCCTATCTCGCCATGGAAATGTTCCGCGCCATGGCTGACATTGACATCCGGCATATCCCCTACAAGAGCACCGGCACTGTGGCGGTGGACATGCTGAGCGGGGTGGTGGATCTGGCTTCCATGACGGCACCGTCGGTCATCGGACAAGTCCGTGCAAACAAGCTTCGTGCCATCGCCCAGACAGGCGATAAGCGTCTTGCCATCGTGTCGGATGTGCCCACGCTCGATGAGGCAGGGCTGAAGGGTTTCAACGTGACCACCTGGTACATGGCGCTCGGGCCGGCCAAGCTGCCCGCTGCAGTCATGGGTCACCTCAATGCCGAATTCGTGAAAGCCCTGGCCATACCCGATGTGCGCAAACGATCCCTGGACAACGGCGTTGATGAAATCATCGGATCGACTCCTCAGGATGCCTCGGCATTCCTCAGGGATGAATCAGCACGCTGGTCCAAGGTGCTCAAGCCGATTCCAGAGTGACGTGTGACCGAAAGGAAGGCGATGCAAATGTCAGCTGGAAATGGACAAACAGCCACACCTGTTGATGCAGCGAATGGGCCGGCAATGGTCGCGGCAGCATGGTTGTCCCGTGCGCATGACATGGATGTGCCGCCAGAAGTGGTGGTGTCCGCGCGAACCTGCCTGATTGACTGGTTTGCCTGTACTTTGGCAGGCACGCGTGATCCCCTGATCGACATTCTCAGACGGCGTTTGCGCGAGTGGGCGCCGACTGGCAGCGCACCTTTGCTGGTCGGTGGCCAGACGACACCGCCATTTGCGGCGATGCTGCATTCGGCAGCCGCGCATGCGGTTGATTTCGACGACACCCATATCTGGACCGATGCCCATTTCGGCGGGCCCACCTGGTCGGCAGTGTTTTCACAGCTGAAGCAGGATGGAAAAGCCGACGATCAGAAAATGATGCGCGCCTTCGTGGCCGGGTTTGAAGTGGGTGCCAGGATAGGCGGAAGGCGCATGGGGCATGCGCTGCTGCATCGGGGTTTTCAGGCGACGGGCATGCTCGGGCGGCTGTCGGCCGCTGCCGCGTGCTCGGTGATGAAGAATCTCGATGCCGGACGCTCGGCTGTGGCGCTGACGGCTGCAGGTTGCCAGACCTCGGGCCTTTCCACCACTGTTGGCACCATGATGAAACCCTTCCAAGGTGGGAAGACGGCCTTCGATGCCGTCATTGCGGCCGATCTGGCGGCTGAGGAAGCTTTTACTGCTGACCCATCGCTATTCGAAATCGGAGGCGGACCGGAAAGAGTACATGGAATCGGTGGGTTGGCCCGAGCGTTTGTGCAGGATGGTTTTGCGGAATTTGCCGCACCGGACTATTCATCGGGTTGGGAAATCCTGCGGAATTCCATCAAGCCCTATCCCTGCCTTTACAGCCTGAATCCAGTGGCCGATGCCGCGCTGGAGTTGGCGCCGCAGATCTCGGGACGGCCGGTGAGCCGCATCAGGATATTCGTCGGGCCGAGTGTGCCGAAAGTTGCACGCTACTCAAGACCAGCAACTTCGCATGAAGGACGATTCAGCGTTGAGTACATCGCGGCGCTCGGCTTGCTTGGTAGTAATTATCGGGACGGGGATTTCGAGCCGGAAGTGATGGGTTCGGCGCCCGTACAACAGCTGCTATCGGTTTCGGAAGTCGTTCCCACCGAGGGACGCAAGATGTTCAATGCTGCCATCGAGGTGACTCTGGCTAGCGACGAAGTCCTCAATGCCGATGTGCCTTTCGTCCGTGGCCATCCCAACAACCAGATTACAGAGACTGAGTTGAGGAGCAAGTTCACCATGTTGGTTGAACCAGTCATCGGCGCACGGACAAGTGAGTTGTTTGTTGTGTTGAGCCAGTTTCCCCGGAAAGGCAGTATCCAGCGTGGATTTGCTTTGTGCCGAGAAGGTAGGTCAGGGTAGGAAACATTGACCTGACAACGCTTGGAAATGTTCGGGCAAGAGCGGTGCGCCTGAGCGTGTCAAACACCCTTCGGCATCTTTTGCCCGGCTTTTGATACCTGCACAGGCACTGTTGCCAAATGCAGCAGATCTCATTAGCCTTCGTCGGGATCGAGAAGCCATGCACGCTCACTGATTGGCAGCCATCCCCCGAATGAAGAGGGTTGCCCATCGGGTTGCGTATAACATCAGCCCAAGCTTGTGGTTTCAGCTTACAGGCAGGAAAAGGAATGCTGGCGCATTGATAATCGACCCAATCTGGGAGGAGCGATGAATACGGGTAACGGCCCTGCCAAGTATCACGGTGATTCGAGCATGGACTCGGACTCTGCTGGTTTGATGGACTCCATTCTCAATCCACGCTCGGTGGCGATCATCGGTGCCTCCGGCGAACCGGGCAAGCGGGGCTATCGCGCGTTGACCATCTTGCTGGAAGATGGCTACAAAGGCCGGATCCATCCTGTCAATCCGCGGGAAACCGAGATTCTCGGTTTGCCATGCCATGCGTCAATCCTGGATATCGATGAGCCGGTCGATGTCGCGCTCGTGTGCACTCCGGCCAGGCATTTGCCCGCAATGCTCGAAGAGTGCGGCCGAAAAGGCGTAAAAGGCGCAATCGTCGTCTCGGGTGGCTTCAGTGAAGCCGGCGAGGACGGCCTGGAACTCGAACTGCGTTCAGTTGCGGTGGCCCGACAACACGGCGTGCGTGTCATCGGTCCGAACATGAATGGCATTTTCAGCCGCCGCCATAACTGCAATCTGAGTCCTTGGCGTGAAGTGCCGATCGGCGACATTGCTGTCCTGTCAAATTCCGCGAACATAGTGCATTGGCTGCTTACCAAGGCCTGGGCGCGCGGGGGCGTGGGCTTCTCAACCATGCTGTCGGTCGGCAATCAGGCTGATGTGCAGTTCCACGAGTTAATTGAAGGCCTTGATCAGGATGCCGGCACGCGCGCCATCATCATTTACGCAGAAGGGTTCCGCGACGGGCGTGCGCTGATCGATGTGGCAGCCCGGGTCGTGCAGACCACCCCCATCGTGATGTACAAGGCGGGGCGCAATGGCGTGGGTGTGCGCATGGCGCGATCGCATAGCGGATCATTGGCTGGCGACTACGCCGTGAGCAGTGGTGCATTGCGCCAGGCGGGAGTGACCCTGGTCCGGCGGGCGGAGTACCTGCTGCCTGTCGCTGAGGCACTTTCAAACCTCCCGGTGATGCGCTCGCGAAACGTGGCAATCATTTCCGAGGGCGGCGGACCCATCACCATTGCTTCCGAGGCCTTGAGCGAGCTTTCAATGAATCTGGCGCCACTGTCGGCTGAGACGCAGGCGAAGATCCACGGCATCATTCCGGAGTCGACGGTCATTGCCAATCCGGTCGACATCGCGGTGCTGGCCAACCCCTCAGTACGCAACTACGGACTGTGCGCCCAGGCGATTCTGCAGGACCCCGGAATCGATGCCCTTTTGTTTGTCGGCTGGTTCGGTGCCTATGGTCGGCGAGGCGGGGCTGCGGTCAAAGCAGAAGAGTGCGAAGTCGCCCATATGCTTTGTCGAATGATGCGCGAGACTGGAAAACCGGTCATCGTGCAATCCCACTATGCGCAAATGGGGACAGAGGCGCTTGGTGTGCTTCGCGCAGGCGGTGTGCCGGTACACCAGGATTTCGATATTGCGGTGCAGTGCGTGGTCGCAGCCGCGGAATACGGAGAGGCAATGCAGCGGCTTGCGCGCTCGGCGCCTGTCACCGCATTGCCCCGGGATGCAGCCACCACCCACTTGCTAGAGGTGCGCCGTGCGGCGGGACATGCATCGATGCTCGAGACCGAGGGCAGGCGCGTGCTGCAAGCCAGTGGGATCAGGTTGGCGCCGTACCGCCTGGTTTCCAGTCCCCAGGAGATGGCCGATGCCATTCGCAGTTTCGGTGATTCACCCCTCGCTTTGAAAATAGTCTCCCCTGACATTGTCCACAAATCCGACGCAGACTGCGTGCGACTGGGCGTGCGCGGTGAGGAAGAGGCTTGTGCCGCGCTGGCGGAAATATTGAACAACGCAGCCGCTTTCGCACCTCGAGCGAGCATCGCCGGTGTGCTGGTTTCGCCGATGGCCGGACGCGGGGTGGAAGTGATCGTCGGCACCAGCCAGGATCCACAGTTCGGGCCCATCATTGTGTTCGGTCTGGGCGGCGTGTTCGTCGAAGTGATGAGAGATGTCGTTTTCCGGGCGCTTCCACTGTCCGCCGATGACGCAGGCGACATGATTGCCAACATCAAGGCACAGCAGATGTTCACGGGCGTGCGAGGCTTGCCCGGCGCCGATATTCCCGCACTGGTGGAGTTGCTGCTTGCAGTGTCGAGGCTCGCACTCGCCTACCCGGAAATTGCGGAGATCGACCTCAACCCGGTGATCCTGCATGCACAGGGCTATTCAATCGTTGATGTGCGGATGATTCTGAAGGATTGACAGAGCAAGGTTCCCGCTGGTGCTATCTGGCTTTGGGGTAACACGGTTGGCGACAACCGCCCGGTTATCGACGTTATGACGAAGGAGACGTTCATGAACTGCAGATGGATCCGGTCTATGTTGCGCTTGTCCGGTGTGCTGGTTGCTGGCGCTGCTACCGCAGTTTGCGCGCAGACATATCCTTCGAAGCCCGTGCGCCTGATCGTGCCATTCGCTCCGGGGGGTGGGTCGGATGTGGTGGCGCGGCTGATCGGCGCCGAACTTCCAAAGGTCTGGGGCCAGCAGATCGTGGTGGAGAACAGGGCGGGAGCCGGTGGCATCATCGGAGCCGAACATGTGTTGCGATCACCGTCGGACGGCTACACAATGCTGCTGGTGGAGATCGGCGGATTGACCATACGCTCGTTGCTCTACAAGATGCCGTTCGACCTCCTCAAGGATTTCGCCGGGGTGGCTGTGGTTGCCTATGGACCGAATGTCCTGATCACCCATCCTTCGGTGCCGGCGCGCTCAGTGGCTGACCTGATCGCGCTGGCCAAGGCACGGCCTGGGCAACTCAATTTCGCCATCCCAGGGGAAGGCAGCGTGGCTCACCTGGCCGGTGTCGAACTCGAACAGACCGCCGGGATGAAAGTATCTTACATTCCGTACAAGGGAGGCGGCCCTGCACTCGTCGACCTGATAGGTGGACGGGTGGATTTCTCGTTCAACGGGGTATTGGCCTCGCTGCCCCAGATCAAGAGCGGAAAACTGCGGGCCATCGCCGTTGCGACGAAGGATCCGCACCCGGCATTGCCTGGAGTGCCCACGCTCTCGGAAACTGTTCCCGGGCATGAAAGCGGTTCCCGCCAGTCCGTCCTTGCATCGGCTTCTGTGCCGCGGGAAATCATCGCCAGATGGAATGCGGAGATACTGCGCATGAATGCTCAGCCGGCGATGAAGGAACGTCTCGCTGAACTGGGCGCCCTGCCCGAATTCAGGACGCCGGCGGAGTTTCAGCAGCAAATCGCGGCCGAGCGTCAGCGCTGGGCCGCCATCATCGAAAAAGGCCAGATCAAGGCGAGCGAATGATCAGATGGCCATCGCCCGGCGGAAGCCCCTGGTCGCCGCCCCTGGCGGGAGGCCGATAGGCGTCGATCTGCACACCTTCAATACCGTAACCGGCATTTTTCACAGAAGCATTCACCACAGTCAGGCACATAGGCAAACATCATGACCCCGATTACCGGAAGCGAACTGGCGGCTGAGACCCTCAAGCGCATAGGTGTGGATACGTTCTTTTTCCTGATGGGCGGGCCCATGAACAACCTGCTCAAAGCTGCGGTCAATCGGGGATTGCGGGGTATCGACGTGCGTCATGAGCAGGCAGGTGCGATGATGGCCCATGCCTATGCACGCGTATCCAACCGACCTGGATTGTGCATGGGTGCCTCCGGGCCGGGTACGATCAACCTCACCACGGGACTGGCGACCGCGCTTGTCGATTGCAGCCCGGTCGTCGCCTTCGGAGGTGCAAGCCCGCTCAGCGAGTTTGGCACGGGTGCCTTCCAGGAAATCGACCAGGTGGCGATCATGCGGCCGGTCACCAAGTGGGCCGAGCGGGTCTACGACGCATTGCGCATCCCGGAGATGATCGACGCCGCATTCCGTCAGGCGATCTCCGGCCGGCCGGGTCCGGTTTATCTCGATTTGCCTGCCGATGTCCTGTATCAGGAAGTGGACCTCGACACCGTGCGTTGGCCTGACTTGGGGCGTACCTTACAGCGCGCCCGCCCACAGGGCGACAGCAGTCTGGTCGAGCAGACCATCGCACTGCTGGAGAAAGCCGAGCGTCCGGTCGTGCTGTCGGGCAGTGGCGTGTTCTGGTCGGGTGCCGAGGGCCGGCTGCGTGAATGGCTTGACTTGACCGGCATGCCCATCTACACCACCCCGCAGGGGCGGGGCGTGATCCCGGAGGATCATCCGCATGCATTCCTCAACGCCCGCGCCAGTGCGCTTCGCGAGGCTGATTTCATACTGGTAGTCGGCACGCGGCTCAATTACGTGTTCGGCCATGGGTTGCCGCCGCGCATCTCGGCGGCTGCCAAGATGGTGCGCATTGACATCGATCCCGCGGAAATTGGAGCGGGTCACCGCGCGGATGTGAATATCCTGGGCGACTGCAAGGCAGTGTTGGGGCAACTGATCGAGGCGTCACGTTCACGGGTGGCCGCGGCACGGTTTGGGGCTTGGCGGGAACACTTGGGGCGCATTGATGCGCCCAAACGTGAGGCGCAGGAGTCTCGCATGGGAACCGATCAGGTGCCGATCCATCCTCTGCGCTTGTGTCGAGAAGTGAGGGACTTCATCGACCGCGACGCGATTCTGGTGGTGGACGGACAAGAGATCCTGAACTTCGCTCGACAGTCGATCCCTACGTTCTTGCCACGCCACCGGCTCAATTCCGGCACTTTTGGCACGATGGGCGTCGGATTGCCCTTTGGCCTGGGCGCCAAAGTGGCAAATCCCACGAAGCAGGTGGTGGTCATACATGGCGACGGGTCTTTCGGAATCAATGGCCTGGAGCTTGATACCGCCATACGGCACCACATACCTGTGCTGGTTGTCATCAGCCTGAACGGCGGCTGGACGGCAGACCCCGTTGGCGACAAGGTGGGGCGATATCTCGGGTACACGCGCTTCGATCTCATGGCGCGCAGCCTGGGCTGCCATGGCGAGTTCGTGGAGAAGCCCGAAGATATTCGTCCTGCGCTGGAGCGTGCGGGTGCTGCGGTTGCAGCCGGACAGGCCGCGCTGGTGAATGTGGTCACGGATTCGAAGGCACGCGCCACGACCACCAAATTCACGCACACGATGACCTGATCCGGCCTTAAAGGTATCGGAGAACCGGGGCAATCCGCCAGCCTCTGCCTTGAGCGGCCTGCGCGGCGTTGCGCGACTGCGGCCATGGAGCCAACAATGTCGCAGCCCTGTGCCTTCTATCCCTCCGCTTCAAGGCGCAACGCATCCCGCGCAGCGAAAGTGAACAGCCCCCAGCGATTGCCAGATATTTCTTTCACTCGTTACAATGGCGTTGCAACGGATGCCCACAGAGGTGTGGTTGGATTTCACATTTTCCTGCTTCCGACAACCACGAAAGCGGATCTGCCAGGCCCGTATTCGGGTTGCCGGGCCGCGGCAAGGCCCTGTCATGCCAAGTGGCGGTGGCAAGTTTCAGAGACGATCCATTCTTCAAAACGTTGCCATTCACAGGAGCCAGACATGCCATTAGTCAGGTCTTATCAGGATATTCCCCAGCCCCGCGTACAGTCGGATGTCGCAGGCGGCCATTTCGCCTGGCGCACCGATTTCCTCAAGGCGCCCGCGGTTCGCGCCGAGGATTCACCGGTGGCTTTTCTGGCCGAAGGCTCGGCCGGACGCGTGCTGGATACGCACTTCCATCAGGTTGACCAGTTCCAGGTCGTCTACGTTGGCGACGGGACCCTGGGCGGACATACGCTCAAGTTCGGCGGCGTGCACTTCAACCGGGCCTACACCCCTTACGGACCCATCCACTACGGTGAAAAGGGCCTGGGCTTCCTCACCCTGCGGGCGCATCGCGACGACGGCCGTGCCTGGTTCATCCGCGAACACCGTGATACGCTGGAAAAGGTGCCCAACCGCACGCCCTGGCAGGTGACGGTGATGCCGGATTTCACCATCCAGCCCGGCCCGAGCGGTGTGGCTGTCAAGGCGATCGAGGGCCTGGAGGATGATCGGGGTCTCGCTGGTTTTTCCATGGTACTCAAGCCCGGCGCCAAGGCATTTGCTCCTGATCCCTCGCGCGGTGAGGGCCAGTACCTGCTGGTGCTGAAGGGTGGCATCGAGCACGAAGGGCAGTTGAAGCCGGGCCTGTCGGTGATCTGGGTGGGCAAGGATGAACTGCCCTGCCCGCTGCAGGCCGGGCCCGAGGGCTGCGAAGTGCTGGTGCTCAATTTCCCGATTCCGGGCGGCGGCGTTCCCCCGGCGAAGAAGCCTGCTGCGAACGATGAACTGAAGTCCTATCAATGCGTGCTGTGCGCCTTCATTTACGACGAAGCCGCTGGCATGCCCGACCATGACATTGCGCCGGGAACCCGCTGGGCCGATGTGCCCGAGGATTTCGGCTGTCCGGACTGCGACGCCAAGAAGGCCGATTTCGAGATGATCGAATTCTGAACGGCGCAGTGCTGTTGCGATGGAAAAGGGCCCCGACGAGGGGCCTTTTTTCATCCTCTTCATCGGTTTTCAGGGAGCAGCATGGTTTACCCCCTTGTCAAAGGGGGCCGACTCGGCCGCCAGGCCGAGCGGGGGGATTTTGGCCAACCAGGCTGGTCTCATGGCCTTTGGCCGACATTGCATGAACCCTGAACACGGCTGTTGCCTTGCAGAGGGGAAGCACCGGAGGACACTCAGGGCCCGGTCATGACGGGTGAACGATCAAGGCA
>CAIPGJ010000903.1 GCA_903864555.1 uncultured Pseudomonadota bacterium
GCCCACGCGCAGGCGCGGGTAGCGCTCCATCACGCCGCCGCCGATCAGCGCGGCGATGTTGCGCTGGCCGCACCAGGGGTGCGCGCAGGAGGTCTGCAGCATGCGGTTGCCCCAGGTGTCCTGGCCGCCGGGTGCGTAGGGCGGATAGGCGGTGAAGGTGTGCAAGGCCACCGCAAGATCGTGCTCCTGCGCCTCGGCCCATAAGGGTTCGAGGTCGGGATGGTCCAGCGGCAGCCCACCAGCGGTGTAGACCAGCATGCCCCAGGGCCAGCGCGCATTCTTCCATTGGCGCATCTCGGCGAGGCTCGCCTCGATGTTGCGCGATGACACGCAGATAAGCCCGCCCAGACGGTCGGGGAAGGCGCCGCAGTAATCGTTCATCCAGCGGTGGTAGGCCTGGTACATGCCCATCTCCAGCACCGCATCCTCGGTGCTGGAGAACCCGCCCAGCCAGGCCGAGGGCAGGATGAAGTTGACGTCGATGCCCTCGATGTCCATCTCGCGGATGCGCACGGCCGGGTCGGTCTGCCCCTCGGCCGAGGGCTTGCGGATGTCCACCGGGCTGCTGCGGATGGCGGGGGCGCCGGCCAGCGTGGTCTTATCGGCGTAGGCCTCGGCATTGCCGAGTTTGCGACGGTAGCTGCGCTCGCCGATGGTGTAGGTGGTGTGGCCTTCGTAGCCGCCCTTGTGGACGTTGAGTTTTTTCTTCGCGTCCCAGGCCGGGAGCCGCGTCTTCACTTCGTCGCCCAGCCAGGGCTTGAGCGCCTCCATCACCGGACCGACGTGGGTGTCGGCGTCAAAAATACGATAGCCGTTTCGGGCCATGCCTGCCTCCTCGCTTGTTTTGATTACTTATGTGCAGCAGGCGCCATCTTAGCGCCGCGGCACACTGACGTCATGGCAGGGTGTGCCAGGCAATGCCGGAGGAGGACTTGCGAAGGCAGCGATGCACGCCGCCTTCGTTGATGCCGGCTGCAGACTCAGTTGGCCTTCTTGGGGAACGGGGACTGACCCGGCTGCGGTGTCTTCTTGTCCTGCTTGGGTTTCTTCTTCTCGCGATTGCTCTTCTTCTGACCTTTGGCCATGCTGATCTCCTGAAAATCGGCGCTGGTCCAGGCGACGCTGGTCCAGACAAATATTGCCCGGGTGAAACCATGCTAACACGCAGATCCAGGAAGAGTGCCCCCCTGCCCCCACCGTGAAGCCCCCCTGAGAGCGATCAGGGACAAAGGCACTGGATGGAGCAGCGCATGGATGCTGCCATGGCACCGGACCCGGTCACCGGTCGCGAGGACTACGGACCGCCCGCCGGAGCCCAGCCATTCGTTGTAAAAAAAATACATCACCAGCGGTGATACTGATAAGGCAGAAAATCGCCTGTTCTTGCAAGAAGAATTAAGGTATGATGCAAGAATCGTTAAGATATATTAACGAAATACCTCGGTACGCTGATGTCAACTGCCAGTGTCGGCCAAGTGAAGCTAGCCACCCATTGATCCATTTCTGAGAAATCGGGAGACCCTAATGTTCAAGTCCAAAGTCATTGCCGTACTGGTAGCCTCACTGTTTGCCACATCCTCGGTCATCGCCC
>CAIPGJ010000904.1 GCA_903864555.1 uncultured Pseudomonadota bacterium
CCAGCATCCCGACCATTTTTTCCCAGAATCCTTTAGTGTCAACTTCTTTACCACGTTCCCAGAGCATCTTCACTACAACCTCCTTGCCCCTTATTGTCGATGAGCACCGGCTGGCCCAGCGTCTCCGTGAGCTTCTGCGCCATGGGACGCGCCATGATGTCCGCGCCACCACCCGGCGGGAAGGGCAGCACCAGGCGCATGGGTTTCTCCGGCCAGGCCGCGATGGCGCTGCCGGACAACAGCGAGAACAGGGTGATCGCAACGATCGGTCGAATGGTCATGGTGCTTCTCCGTGGAGCCTTCATGTCGGGCCTGCTGCGCGCCTGGTGGCCAAGTGTTTTGTGTGCCGCTGGCGACTGATCGGGTTCTGCCAGCGCGGCATGCTGTCCGGACCAAGGCCCAAAGTCAACCGGGCCATCAACCGGACCAGCCCGCCGTTCCATCCGGCCAGACCCGCCCGGCCGGATGGAACGGCGGACTGGCGCACCTCCGCCATGCAATTGTCATCATTCCCCTACCCCGGGATGTAGAATCCTGACTCTGAACGACAGGCACTGCACCTCAAGACATGGATGAGCGGGATACCCTGCTGCTGGCGGCCAACGCAGAAATTCGCGAACTGAAACATATGGTTGGCGCCCTGCGAGCGGAACTGGAACGGGCCCATGAAGAGACCGCCAGCACGGTGCAGCGCTTGCGTGCCGAAGCCAGCCTGGAAGCCGAACAGCTGAAGAAAACCATTGCCGCCCTGCGTGACGGCCTGGAGGAGGAGCGCAAGATCCGCGAGGATGCGGTGCGCCACGCCATCACCTCCCACCAGGACGAGATCCAGCAACTGCGCGCCACGTCGATGGCGCTGCGCGATACGCTGGATAATGCCAAGCAGGAAAAGGACAACGCCGTGCGCCTGGCAGTGGGCGAATTGCAGGACGAGGGCGCGCAGTTGCGCGCCACCATCGCGGCGCTGCGCGAGCAGCTGGAGGGCGCGCGGGCCGACCTGACCGCCGGCCTGCAGAAGGCGCAGGTGCAGCACCAGGCCGAGCTGGGACAATTGCAGGCCACGGTGCGCGCGCTGCGCGAACAGTTGCAGCCAGCGACTTAGCAATTGAAGCACTTGCAGCAAGGGGACAAACACCATGCCCAATGACAACAGCCTGCCAGACGTACGCGATGACGTGCGCAAGCCGGCAACGCGCACGCGCCAGAGCAAGCGCGGCTCGGAGCAGGTTCGCCTCAAGATGGTCGAGCTGCTGCTCGAGGTGTCGCGCCGCATGGCCGCCTACGACACCCTGGACGAAGTGCTCAATGCCCTGGTGGAGATGACCACCACCGAGCTCGACGCCGAGCGCGGCTCGCTGTTCCTCAACGACCCCAACACCAATGAGCTGTACTCGCGCGTGGCCCAGGGCAATATCCGCCGCGAGATCCGCCTGCTCAACAACACCGGCGTGGCCGGCCACGTGTTCCAGACCGGCGAGTCGGTGATCATCGACGACCCCTACTCCGACCCGCGCTTCAACCGTTCCATCGACGAACAGACCGGGTTCGTGACGCGCAACATCCTGTGCGTGCCGATCAAGACGGTGAAGGGCGAGATCATTGGCGTGGCGCAGACGCTGAACCGCCGCAAGGGCCACTTCTCGCACAAGGACCTGTCGCTGCTGGAATCCATGACCACCCAGGGCACGCTGGCCCTGCAGGGGGCGCAGTTCATCGAGCGCATGAAGGAGACGCGCGCCCGCGAGATGGAGTTCGTCGAGGTGGTGTCCGAAGTCACCGCCGACATCAAGCTCGGGTCGCTGCTGCAGCGGGTGATGGGCGAGGCCACGCGCATGCTCAATGCCGAGCGATCGACGCTGTTCCTCAACGACGAAAAGACCAACCAGCTCTGGTCCGAGGTCGGCCAGGGGCTGGAATCGACGCAGATCCGCCTGCCCAACCACCTGGGCATCGCCGGGGCGGTGTTCACCTCGGGCAAATCGGTAAACATTCCCTACGCCTACGCCGACCTGCGTTTCAACCCGACCTTCGACAAGAAGACCGGGTTCTTCACGCGCTCCATCCTGTGCGTGCCCATCATCAACAAGCACGGCAAAACGATCGGCGTAACCCAGGTGCTGAACAAGCACGGCGGGCCCTTCTCCCACGAGGACGAATCGCGCCTGCGCGCCTTCACGGCGCAGATCTCCATTGCGCTGGAGAACGCCAAGCTGTTTGCCGACGTGCAGAACATGAAGAACTACAGCGAGGCGATGCTGGAGTCCATGTCCAACGGCGTGATCACGCTGGACGAGGCGGGCAAGATCGCCACCTGCAATGCCGCCGGCCTGCGCATCCTGCGCGCCGACTTGAAGACCATCCTGCACAAGCCGGCCACCGAGTTTTTCACCGGCGACAACAGCTGGGTGATGGAGAAACTCCAGCGCGTCGACGAGACGGCGGCGCCTGAGACCACCATGGATGCGGAACTGGTGATCGGCGAGGAACGCATCTCCACCAATTTCAGCGCCCTGCCCCTTACCAATGCCGAGAAGAAGCGCATCGGCACCATGCTGATGATCGAGGACATCTCCAGCGAGAAGCGCCTCAAGTCCACCATGTCGCGCTACATGGACCCGGGCATCGCCGACCGCCTGGTGGCCGGCGGCACCGAGATGCTGGGCGGCCAGGCGGCGATGACCACGGTGCTGTTTTCCGACATCCGCGGCTTCACCACCATCAGCGAGCAGCTCGGGCCGCAGGGCACGGTGGCGCTGCTCAACGAATACTTCACCCTCATGGTGGACTGCATCCAGCGCGAAGAAGGCATGCTGGACAAGTTCATCGGCGACGCCATCATGGCCGGCTTCGGCATCCCGGTGACGCACGAGGACGACGCCGACCGCGCGGTGCGCGCCTCCATCTCCATGCTGCGCGAACTGCGTGCCTGGAATGTCGGGCGCCTGGCCGAGGGCAAGGCGCCGGTGGACATGGGCATCGGCCTCAACACCGACATTGTGGTGGCGGGCAACATCGGCTCGCGCAAGCGCATGGACTACACCATGATCGGCGACGGGGTGAACCTGGCCTCGCGGCTGGAATCGGCGTGCAAGCAGTACGGTGCGCACCTCTTGATCAGCGAATTCACTTTCCAGCAGCTGCGCGGCACCTACCGCATGCGCGAGCTCGACTATGTGGTGGTGAAAGGCAAAACCAAGCCGGTGGCCATCTATGAAGTGATGGACTGGCACACCGAAGAGACCTACCCCAACATGGTCGATGCGCTGGGGCGCTTCCGTGACGGTCTCTCCAAGTACCGGGCCGGTGATTTTGCCGGCGCGCGCGAACTCATCACCAAGGTGCTCGAGCTCAATCCCTCCG
>CAIPGJ010000905.1 GCA_903864555.1 uncultured Pseudomonadota bacterium
AAGCTCACCGAGGCACTGGGCCAGCCCTTCGTCATCGACTACAAGCCCGGCGGCAACGCCATGATCGGTGCCGACAACGTCGTCAAGTCACCCGCCGATGGCTACTCGCTGCTCACCTTCTCCTCCGGTTACACCATCAACCCGAGCACGCAAAAGAGCATGCCCTACGACACGCTGCGTGACCTCACCGGGGTGGCGCCGATCGGGCGCAGCCACATCATCGTCATCGTCAACCCCAGCCTGCCGGTGAGGAACATCAAGGAACTGGTGGCGCTGGCGAAGAAGCAGCCGGGCAAGCTCAACTTTGCCTCCTCCGGCACCGGCGGCTCGCTGCACCTGGGCGGGGAACTGCTCAAGGTGGTGGCCGGCATCGACATGACGCACATCGCCTACAAGGGCGCCGGCCCCGCGCTCACCGACGTGGTGGCCGGCACCGCCGAGCTCGCCTTTATCGCGGCGCCGCCCGCAGTGCCCATGATCAAGGCCGGCAAGGTGCGCCTGATCGGCGTGGCCAGCCTGGAGCGCGCCGCCTCCTTCCCCGACACGCCGACGGTGGCCGAGCAGGGCTTCCCGAAATTCGAGGTGAGTTCCGGCTACGGCTTGTTGACCCGCACCGGCGCGCCGCCGGCTGCCATCAACCGCATCAACGCGGCCATGAAGGGCATCGTCGCTATGGATGACATCAAGGACCTGTTTGCCAGGGCCAGCGTCGACCCCTGGTACCTGACCCCGGCCGAGTTGCAGGGCTGGATCAGCGATGAAGTCGAGAAATGGCAGAAGGTCACCAAGGCGATCAAGTACCAGCCCGAGTAGTCCATGCAGTCCCGCCAGTGCAGTCTCCCGATTGCGTCCACCTAAAGGGCTTCAGCATGCGCAAGCGCTTTGCGGTTTCCACAATCACCGATGTCCCAAAGCTCAGGAAGTGGATCAGCGCGCTGGCCCTGGTGTTGTGCAGTTCCGCGGCCTTGTCGCAGACCTACCCGAGCAAACCGGTTCGCATCATCGTGGCCTTCTCGGCCGGGGGCGCAGTCGATCTGATCGGGCGCATGGCCGGCCAGAAGCTCACCGAAGCCCTGGGCCAGCCCTTTGTCGTGGATTACAAGCTGGGCGCAAACGGGATCATCGGCGGGGACCTGGTGGCCAAGGCGGCGCCCGATGGCTATAACCTGCTGGTTTTCTCCTCGGGCCATACCATCAATCCCAGCACGCAGAAATCCATGCCCTATGACACGCTGCGGGATCTGGCTGCCGTGAGCCCGGTCGCGCGCGGAGACATTGTCCTCATCGCCAACTCGAAGCTGCAGGTGAACAACCTGAAGGAGCTGATCACCCTGGCCAGATCGCAACCGGGCAAGCTCACCTATGCTTCATCCGGCGTGGGTGGTTCGGTACATCTGGGCGGGGAGCTGCTCAAGATGATGGCCGGCATCGATATCGTGCATGTGCCCTACAAGGGCGCAGCGCAGATGATCCAGGACATCCTGGCGGGCACCGCCGACATGGGTTTTGTCGGCATTCCGCCGGCCGTGCCGCTGATTAAATCAGGCAAGGTCAGGCTGATTGCCGTGGCGAGCCTGAAGCGCGCGGCGGCCTTTCCCGATGCCCTGACCGTGGAGGAGTATGGTTTTCCAAAATTCGAAGTCACCAGCGGTTACGGCTTCGTGACGACGGCCGGAACGCCGCAGGCTACCATCGGCCGCATCAACGGCGCCCTGGAAAGGATTCTGGCGACACCCGAGATGAAGCAGGACTTCACCAGGATGGGGCTGGATCCCTGGTGGTCCACGCCTGACCAGCTTCAGAGCTGGCTGCGCGAGGAAGTGGAAAAGTGGCAGAAGGTGACAAAGGCGATCAAGTACCAGCCCGAATAGAAGGCAGGCTGGGCAGGCAGATCGCGCAGGGGGCCCGTTTTCTCGATGGATAACGCAGGCAGGAGGCACACCATGCAGGGTACGACAAGGGTGGCAAGGCTGGCAGGTACGGTGGTCCTCCTCGCGCTGCTGTCATGCAGCGCCGGCGCCATGGCGCAGGCCTATCCGGTCAAACCCGTGCGGGTCATCGTGCCTTTCCCGCCGGGCGGGCCGGTGGACCTGATTGGACGCCCGGCAGCGCAGAAGCTGACCGAAGCGCTGGGCCAGCCCTTTGTGGTGGATTACAAGCCGGGGGCGGCCGGCATGCTGGGCTCGGAGCATGTGGCGAAGTCTGCTGCGGACGGCTACACGCTGTTGGTCTGGTCCTCGGGCCACACCATGAACCCCAGCACGCAGAAGGCGATTGCCTACGACACGTTGAAGGATTTTGCCGCCGTCACCCCGATCGGCCGCAGCGACATCATTGTTGTCACCAATCCGAAGCTGCCGGTGAACAACCTGAAGGAGCTGATTGCGCTGGCCAAGGCGCGTCCGGGCAAGCTGAACTTTGCCTCCTCCGGTGCCGGCGGGCCGCTGCATCTGGGCGCGGAATTGCTGAAGGTGGTGGCCGGCATCGACATGCTCCACATCCCGTACAAGGGCGCAGCGCCGGCATTGCAGGATGTCATGGCCGGGACGGCGGACCTCGCCTTTGTGGCATCGACCCTGGGCGGGGGGCTGGTCAAATCCGGCAAGGTGCGCATGATTGCGGTGGCCAGTCTCAAGCGTATGGCGGCCTTTCCGGATGTGCCCACGGTGGAGGAAAACGGTTTCCCCCGCTTTGAAGTGAGTTCCGGCGGCGGACTGGTGACGCCGGCGGGCACGCCGCGGTCCATCATCAACCAGTTGAATGGCACCATGGAAAAAATTCTGGCGACTGCGGAGATCAAGCAGATTTTCAGCAACGTGGGACTGGAGCCCTGGTGGCTGCCCCCGGAGCAACTGGAAACCTGGTTGCACAATGAAGTGGATAAGTGGCAGAAAGTCACCCGTACCATCAAGTTCCAGCCGGAATGATTTGATACCCGATACCAACCCTGTTTAACAACCCACCTGAGGAAGAGGCAGCCATGGCAACCGACAACACGGCGGTGTCGATGCAGATGAATGAAATCAAGTCATCTCCACTCAACACCTATATCGAGTACTGCAAGAAAGGGCAGCTGGCCTACCAGTTCAGCCTGGATGACAACAAGCCGGTGTTCTATCCGCGTGTCGTGGCACCGAAGTCGGGCAGCCGCAACCTGGAGTGGCGCGTCAGCAAGGGTCTGGGCACGGTGTACGCCACCACCACGACCACCGACCTGGCCCGTGACAAGCCCGTCTACAACGTCTGCCTGATCGACATCGATGAAGGCTTTCGCATGATGAGCCGCGTCGAGGACATTCCCTCGGATGCGGTGAAGATTGGCATGCGCGTGACGATGCGCATGCATCCGGGGGGCGAGAAGACGCCGCCCTATCCCGTGTTCGTTCCCGTGGAGCATGCAAAATGAGCCAGACAACCCTGAAGCGTGGCAGCGTCGCCATCGTCGGCGCAGCCGAATCCGACCTGGGCCAGGTCGCGCCCGACATGAGCCCGGTGGACCTGATGGCGCAGGCCACCATGCGCGCCCTGGATGACTGCGGCCTGAAGCTCTCCGACATCGACGGCGTGTTCGCCGCCTGTACCCAGCTTTCCATGACCACCTCCGACGTGTGCGAATACCTCGGCATCCAGCCGAAGTACCAGGACTCCACCCGCATCGGCGGTTCGGCCTTCATGTCGCTGCTGGCGCACGCGCAGCTCGCGCTGCAATCCGGCCTGTGCAGCGTGGCCCTGATCACCTACGGCAGCACGCAGCGGAGCATGACCCGCGCGCTGGCTTCGCCGCGCGAGAACTTCCACTACGAAACCATCTATCGCCTGCGTTCCCCGGTCGGCGCCTATGCCATGGCCGCCAGCCGCCACATGCACCAGTACGGCACCACCCGCGACCAGATCGCCGAAGTGGCGGTGTCCGCGCGCAAGTGGGCGCTGCTCAACCCGCGCGCCTGGGAGAAGGATCCGCTCACCATCGAGGACGTGAAGAAAGCCCGGCCGGTGAGCAGCCCCTTCACCGTGCGTGACTGCTGCCTCGTCAACGACGGCGGCGGCGCCATCATCGTGACCACGGCAGAGCGTGCCAAGTCATTGAAGAATAAGCCCGTTTATGTGCTGGGCGTGGGCGAATGCATGAGCCACCGCAACATCAGCAACATGCCCGACCTGACCGTCAGCGGCGCCGCCATCTCCGGTCCCCAGGCCTACGCCATGGCCGGGGTGAAGTCCTCCGACGTGAAAGTGCTGGGCCTGTACGACGCCTTCACCATCAACCCCATCCTGTTCCTGGAAGACCTGGGCTTTTGCCCCAAGGGCGAGGGCGGGCGTTTCGTCGAGGGCGGTCGCATCGCTCCTGGCGGCCAGTTGGCGGTGAACACCAGCGGCGGCGGCCTGTCCTACTGCCATCCGGGCATGTACGGCCTGATGATCCTGATCGAGGTCACCCGCCAGGTCCGGGGTGACGCCGGTGCGCGTCAGGTGAAAGGGGCGGATATCGGCATCGCCCACGGCAATGGCGGGGTGCTGTCCACCCAGTGCACGGCCATACTTGGCAGCGAAGCGACGGTCTGAGCCTCAGAAATGGGGTCCGGGCCGGTCATCGCGGCTGGTCCGGCTACGTTAATATAGTCAGGTAGAGGTAAGCGACGGCGTCACCGGTGCGCAAGGGTACCGGCGCCCTTGCCCATCGTGGCACTGGCGTGGCACCGGCGTGACATTAAGCGTCGCCTAAGCCGGGCAGCCTAGCTTATCCGCCCCCGAGTGCCGATAGGCGGTACACCAAGGGCTTAATGGAGGCAGGATCATGAAGTTGTCTCGCGTCATTTCAGTTGCAGTGCTGGCCCTCGCCAGCATTTCCCAGGCCCATGCGCAGGCCTATCCCAACAAACCCATGCTGTGGGTCATTCCCTATGCGCCGGGTGGTGGCACCGATGCCATCAGCCGGCCGATCTCCATCAAGCTGGGCCAGGCGCTGGGCCAGACCATCCTGTATGAAAACCGTGGCGGGGCTTCCGGCATGGTGGCGGCGCAGGCCGTGGCCAAGGCGGCCCCGGACGGTTACACCTTCCTGGTGGCGGCGGGCAATACGCATACCTTCTCTACGCTGCTGTTCGACAACCCGGGCTTCGATCCGGTGAAGGATTTCTCGCCCATCACCAATTTCTCCATCGTGCCCAATTCCCTGGTGGCCAACCCGAAGTTTCCGGCCAGCAACCTCAAGGAACTGGTGGCCTATGGCAAGGCCAATCCGGGCAAGATCAACTGGGCCTCCTCCGGCAATGGCGCGGGCGGTCACCTGGGGCTGGTGCTGTTCGCCAAGAACGCCGGCATCCAGGTGGTACACGTGCCGTTCAAGGGTGCCGGACCGGCGTCGATCGCGGTGCTGTCCGGAGAGGCGGACATGATCCTGGCCAACACCGCCGTGTTTACCGCGAATATCCGGGCTGGCAAGCTGAAGGCGCTGGCCGTCAGTGCGTCCAAGCGGCTGGACATCCTGCCGGATTTGCCCACCTTCGCCGAGCACGGCTATCCGCTGGAGACCGCCTCCTACTACGGTCTCGTGGGTCCGGCGAAGCTGCCCCAGCCGATCATCAGCAAGATGCATGATGAACTGGTGAAGATTCTCCGCAGCCCCGAGGAGGTCAAGCGTCTGGCCGACAATGGCGGCTTTGCGGTGGGCGACACGCCGGCCCAGTTCGCTGCGTTCATGAAAAAGGAAGTGGACACCTGGGGACCGGTGATCCGCGCCAATAACATCAAGCCCGACTAAACCGGTCGGCCGTCGTCCCGTGGCGGCGGCCTCTTTGGAAAACAGGAGAAGGAGCATCTCATGATCACAAGACACGCAGTTGCAGCAGCCGTGCTGGCCCTGGTGGGTGTTTCCCAGGCCATCGCCCAGGCCAATTATCCGAACAAGCCGGTGCGCTGGATCATCCCCTACGCGCCCGGCGGCGGCACCGATGTCATCGCCCGTCCCATCGCGCTCAAGCTGGCCGAGGTGCTGGGCCAGCAGGTCCTGTACGAGAACCGCGGTGGCGGCAACGGCCTGATCGCCGCGGAATTCGTGGCGCGCCAGCCCGCTGACGGCTACACCCTGCTTGTGCCTGCCGGCAACACCCATGTGTTCTCGACGCTGCTCTACGGCAAGATCAGTTTTGACCCGGTCAAGGATTTTGCGATGATCACCAACTTCGCGTCCATTCCGAACGTGCTGGTCTCGCATCCGTCCTTCCCGCCCAAGTCCATCGCCGAGATCGTCGCCTACGGCAAGGCCAATCCGAGCAAGATCAACTGGGCGTCTTCGGGTAACGGCGCCGGCGGCCATCTTGGCCTGATCGTCTTCGCCGACCTCGCCGGCATCAAGGTCACCCATGTGCCCTTCAAGGGCGCCGGCCCGGCCACCACCGCCATGCTGGGCGGTGAAACCGACCTGCTGCTGGCCAACACCGGTGTGTTCTTCTCGCACATCAAATCCGGCAAGCTGCGGGTGCTGGGCGTGGCCGCCAACAAGCGCCTGTCGGTGATGCCCGATGTGCCCACCTTCACCGAAATGGGTTACCCGGTGGAGTCAGCTTCCTTCTACGGCCTGGCCGCACCGGCCGGCACGCCACGGGCCATCATCAACAAGCTGCATGGTGATCTGGTGAAGATCATCAACTCCCCCGAGTCGGTGAAGCGCCTCGAAGGTGATGGTGCCTTCCCGGTGGCCAATACGCCCGAGCAGTTCGCGGAATACCTCAGGGTGGAGACCGCCAAGTGGGGCAAGATCATCCGCGAAAACGGCATCAAGGCAGACTGATCACCGCTGCCTGAACGCCCCGAAGAAGCAGCCGTGCAACACCGCGGCTGCTTTGTGTTTTTCTGCCAGCATGAACAGCCCACCGGCGGGCATCAGCAACGCCGGGAAGGGCCCATAACAGGAGGATATCGACATGGAAGCCACTGCACGCAAACAGGCCGCCAACCAGAGCCAGGGCGAAGTCACCCGCGGCGAACAGATCGCCCGCTACATTGCCGATGCCCGGCAGCGCAGCATTCCGGCCGAGGTGCTCAACGCGGCCAAATTCACGCTGGTGGATTTCATGGGCGTGTCCCTCGGCGCCTGGTGGGAGGATGCCGCGGTGGCCACGCGCAACACGGCGCTCTCCTGGGGCGCTACCGGCAAGGCGCGTATGTTCCTCGACAAGGAGACCACCCCGGCCCTGGCCGCCCTGGTGAATGGCACCATGGCCCACTGTTTCGATTTTGACGATGCGCATACCGGTGGTGCCGGGCACCCCAGCGCCCCGCTGTGGGCCGCCACCTTGGCCATGGCCGGGCATCTGGGTTCCACCGAGCAGGAGGCGATCGCCGCCTACCTCACCGGTTTCGAAGTCATGACCAAGCTGGGCGGCGGCGGCATTGAAGGCGTGGGACGCACCACGGCCCGCCGTGGCTTCCACCCGACCCCGATCTACGGCACCCCGGGCTGCGCCGCGGCCTCCAGCGTGCTGCTCAACCTCGATCCGATCAAAGCAGCCTACGCCATGGGCGTGGCCGCCACCACGGCGGGCGGGCTGGTGGGCTCCTTCGGCACCCACTCCAAGCCCTTCCATGCCGGCATGGCCGCCATGGATGGCGTGCACGCCGCGCAACTGGCCTCCAACGGTTTTCAGTCCGCGGTCAGCCTGTTCGAGAAGGACAAGGGCTTCATCGACGCCATCATCCAGAACAAGCCCGACACCCTGGTGATCCCGCCGATGGAATTCGAC
>CAIPGJ010000906.1 GCA_903864555.1 uncultured Pseudomonadota bacterium
CACAGCCCTGTTGCGCTCTCGTCCCCGGAAATCGGTGAAGTCCCTTTGACTAGGGGAGGTAAAAATCGCTCGTCATTACCCGGAGCGGCTTAATCCTCGATCTTGATCCCCGCCTCGCGCACGACCTTCTGCCAGCGGGCGGTTTCCACCGTGATGAGTTCACGGAATTCGGCCGGTGTGCTGCCCACCAGCACACTGCCTTCAGGTTCGATCTTGGCGGCGACGTCAGGGGCCTTGGCCACCTTGATCAGTTCGTCGGCGAGCTTGTTGACGATGCCGGCCGGTGTTTCGGCCGGCGCCAGCACGCCCAGCCACAGCACGTTGTTGAAGCCGGGGATGCCCTGCTCGGCCGCCGTGGGCAGATCGGGCAGCAGTTTCGAGCGACGATCTTCCATGATGGCCAGGGGCCGCAGCTTGCCCGAGCGGATCAGTTGCATCGCCGAGAGCAGCCCCGAGGGCCCCACATCCAGCGGCCCGGACACCAGTTCCAGCAGCATCGGCCCGAGGCCCTTGTAGTGGACGTAGGTCACCTTGGTATTGGAGGCGCTGTGCATCCAGGCGCCGCCCATGTGGGCCGTGCTGCCCACGCCGGTGGTGCCGAAAATGATCTTGCCCGGATTGGCCTTGGCGTAGACCAGGTACTCCTGAAAGGTCTTGGCCGGAAAGTTCATGTTGGCCACCAGCACCGAAGCGCGCCGGCTCATCAACGACACCGGCGCGAAATCCTTCACCGTGTCGTAGGGCAGCTTGCGCGTGAGGGAAGGCAGGATGGTGAAGCTGCCCGCGGCCAGCAGCAGGGTGTAGCCGTCGGCCTTCGATTTCGCCACATGGTCATGGCCGATGGCGCCACCCGCGCCTGGCTTGAAATCGAGCACGAAGGGCTTGCCCAGCGCCGTGGTCAGCTTGCCCATGTACAAGCGACCCTCCAGGTCATTCGGGCCGCCTGCCGGATAGGGGATGACCAGCGTCACCGGCCGGGAGGGATAGCTCTGCGCCGCTTCCTGCGCCATCGCGGTGGACAGCATCACTGCCGGCAGCAGCAGCATCCCCAGACCCTGCACCACTCGATTCCTGTTCATGCCTGCTCTCCTTTGGTGTTTCGCGCTTGCTCGTTGTTGTTGCGCTTGTTCATTATTCCTGTTCCTTCATACACCGGCCACGGGCTCACGCAAAATCCTGCGGCAACCACGGGCTGCCGTCGGGCTTCAGCACGGCGCGCGTCTGCGCCTTGGATGACCCGGTGGTCGGAATAACCATCGAATGCTTGCCCGCGCCACCCGCCACCACCACAAAGATGTCCTCCCAGCGCTGCACCACCGACACCAGGGTGTCCAGCGGCCGGTCGCGATAGCGCTTGGCCAGCCAGCGCTGCAGGCGGCGCTCGCGGTTCTCCTGCGAGAAGGCGGACAGCGGCACACGGGCCTGTTCGTAGAGCGCACGCTTCACGTCGTCCTTGCTCCAGCCGTCGGCGTCGATGGTGGCGGCATGCTCGGGCGAGAGCACCAGCAGCATCTCGCCTTCGTAGTAGACATTGTTCTGGCCGACCTGCGCCATCGCGCCTGCCACCATGGTGATGACACCACCCGCACTGGTGCTTTCGTGGTCGTTGATGTTGTGCGGCGCCTCGCCGCCGAACATGGTCACCGTGCTCACTGCCGGACCATGGCCGCGCTCGGCCTGCAGCGAAGGCCAGGCCGCGGGCAGCGCCTCTTCGTTCTCGGCAATGCAGTAGCTGTACTTGCCCGGATGGCCCATGGTGGCCTTGTCGGTGTCACCCGGGCGACCGCCGCCGATATTGAGCAGGATGAGCCGGATGGCGCGGCCCAGCGCCGCGTTCGCCCAGGGGCCGGGGCCGAACAGGCCGCTACCGCTGTGCACATTCAGCGCCTTGCGCAAGGGACCACCCACCATCATCAGCGGCGTGATGGGGTGGGTGGTCGCCTGCATGTTCTTGAGATAGAAATCATGCTCGGTCATGGCTTGCACCGCCGTGACCAGCAGCGGCATGTGCTGCGGCCGGCAACCGGCCATCACCGCATTGGCGGCGATCAGCTCCACCGTGGCAATGCCCAGCTTCGGCGCCACCAGACCGGCGACGAAGTCCGGCGGCAGACGCGAAGCCGCCACCATGGCCGCGACCCGCTCGCGCGTCGGCGGCACCACCGGCAGGCCATCGCTCCAGCCACGTCGCAGGAACTCGTCCTGCACACCGGTCCAGTCATCGGCGTTTTCCAGTTCCACCCAGTCGGCCAGCGCAGCGGCCTGCAACGCCGGCTCGGCCTCCAGCGGCGAGGTCAGACGGGTGACGATCTCCTCCAGCGCGGCATCCACCTTGGCCAGCACCGAATCCAGCGGCGTGCCGCCGATGGGATGCTGCAGCACCACGCGCGGCAGTGCCGGCATGCCCAGCACGCGCGCCTGGTTGCGTGCGAGGCCGTCGAAACTGGTGCTCACCAGCAGCACCGAGGGCACCCCGCGCTTTTCGATCTCGACCGAGTCGTGGACACTCCACGACGTGCAGGAGCCTCAATCGCCCAGGGCGTTGATCACCACATCGCA
>CAIPGJ010000907.1 GCA_903864555.1 uncultured Pseudomonadota bacterium
CGCCTGCCGGACGGCCGCTTCGAGGTGCAGTTCCGGCTGCTGGACGTGCCCAAGCAGCAGCAATTGGGTGGCGTTGCCTACACCCTGAGCGCCGCGCAATTGCGCACCACCGCCCATCGCATTGCCGATTTTGTCTATGAAAAGCTGACTGGTGAGCGTGGTGTGTTCTCCACCCGCATTGCCTACGTGGTGAAGCAGCAGGGCCGTTTCGAACTCAAGGTGGCCGATGCCGACGGCCAGAATGCCCAGACGGTGCTGGCATCGCCCGAACCGATACTTTCGCCTTCCTGGTCCCCCGACGGCAACCGGCTTGCGTATGTGTCGTTTCAGCTCAAGAAACCGGTGGTCTACGTCCAGGACCTGGTAGGCGGCAAGCAGATTCCCGTGGCCAACTTCCGCGGTTCCAACTCGGCGCCCACCTGGTCGCCGGATGGCCGGCAGTTGGCCGTCGTGCTGTCACGCGAAGGCGGCTCGCAGATTTTCCTGATCAATGCCGATGGCAGTAACGTGCGCCGCCTGACCACCTCTTCGGCGATCGACACCGAGCCGTTTTTCTCGCCCGACGGTCAGTCGCTGTATTTCACCTCCGACCGTGGCGGCAGTCCGCAGGTCTACCGCATTGCCGCCTCCGGTGGGGAGGCGACCCGCGTCACCTTCCAGGGCGATTACAACGTCTCCCCCCGGGTCAGTCCGGACGGCAAGTCGCTGGTCTATATCTCGCGCAACAGCGGCCGCTACCAGCTCACAAGTATGGATCTCGCGACCAGGCAGATCCAGATCCTGACTGATACACAGCGTGATGAGTCGCCCAGCTTCGCTCCCAATTCACGCATGATCCTGTATGCCACTGAGGTGTCTGGTCGCGGGGTGTTGGCGGCAGTGTCCAGCGATGGACGTTTCCGTCAGCGCCTGACGGTACAGGCGGCTGACGTGCGCGAACCTGCATGGGGCCCCCTGCCTGCGAACTGACAAGACCCTGCGAACCCGGTACTGAACACAATAAGGAGTCGGCATGAAAACTAAAACCACCCTTGCGTTGATTGGATTGTCCGTTGTCTTTGGCTATGGCTGCAGCAGCCAGCCGACTACCGAAGAAAAACCTGGCGTGGAGGACCGCACGCCGGTGCCTTCCAAGCCTGTCGCACCACCTGCCGCGCAGACGCGGCCCGGCACAGGCTCCGGTGACGTGAGTTCCAAGCCCATTCCTCCCGGCGGCAGCGGTGGCCAGGCCGTGGCCGGGCAGAACCCGCTCAAGGATCCCAACAACATCCTGTCCAAGCGCTCGGTCTTCTTCGAATATGACAGCGATGCCATCAAGGAGGAGTTCAGGCCGGTCCTGCAGGCCCATGCCAAATACCTGTCGTCCAACCGCGCGGCGCGCATGCTGATTCAGGGCAACGCTGATGACCGCGGCAGCCGAGAGTACAACATTTCCCTGGGCCAGCGTCGTGCCGATGCGGTCAAGCGCATGCTGGTGCTGCTGGGCGCGCAGGATGTGCAGGTCGAGGCGGCCAGCCTGGGCGAAGAGAAGCCGCGTTGCGAGGACAAGACCGACGCCTGCTACGCGCAGAACCGCCGTGGTGACATCCTGTACGGCGGCGAGTACTGAGCGGACCATGAAGCCGAACACCCGGTCTTTCCGGCTTGCGGCCGGGCTTGTGCTTGCCTTGTCCCTGGTGGCCGCAGCCCCGGCTGCCTCGCTGTTCGATGACAATGAGGCACGGCGCAGGATTGATGCCTTGAGTGTGCAGGTCGAGGCGTCCAAAAAGGGCATCAGCGAGCGCCTATCCGCAGTCGAAGCTGCGGTGCAGGACCGTCGTGCCCTGATCGAACTGGCGGGCGCCATCGATGCGCTCCGGCAGGATATCGCCCGGCTGCGCGGCCAGAATGAGACGCTGGCCAACCAGGCCGACAACCTGGAGCGGCGTCAGCGTGACCTCTACGTGGATCTGGACACACGCCTGCGCAAGATCGAGCAGACCCAGCAGCAGTTGCAGCAAAGCCAGCAGCAGATCCAGGAGAAGCTGACGGCCCCGGAGCGCGAGGCCGCCAAAGAAAAGGAAACCTACGAGGGGGCCCTCAACCAGTTTCGGCAGAACAATTTCGGTGCGGCCATCGCGGCTTTCCAGTCCTTCATGTCTGTCTATCCAGCCAGCCAGCTGGTACCCAGCGCCCAGTACTGGGTCGGCAATGCCTACTACGCCTTGCGCGACTACAAGAATGCCATCACTGCGCAGCAGAAGATCGTCGCCGCCTGGCCTGACAACGCCAAGGCCCCCGATGCCCTGCTCAACATTGCCAGTTCCCAGGCTGAAATGAATGACAGCCGGGCCGCGCGCGAGACCCTGCAGTTGCTGCTGAAGAAGTATCCCACCAGCCCGGCGGCGGAACAGGCCCGCCAGCGCCTGCAGAAGCGTTAGCGCATCCGTGTCAGGTCTGGCCGGGCAGCCGATGAAGCCAGCCGTGGTGCTGTTGTCCGGCGGGCTTGATTCAGCCACCGTGCTGGCGATTGCCGCAAGCCGCAATTTCCGCTGCCACTGCCTGTCGCTCAATTACGGTCAGCGCAGCCGCAGCGAGCTCGATGCGGCTGCGCATATCGCGGCCCGCCATCAGGCAGTGCATCGCGTGGTCAGCCTGGATCTGGCCGGCTTCGGTGGTTCGGCACTGACCGATCACGACATCGCAGTGCCCACCGGCGGTCTTCAGCCCGATGTCATTCCGATCACCTATGTTCCCGCGCGCAATACCGTGATGCTCTCCCTGGCCCTTGCCTGGGCCGAGGTGCTCGGGGCCGGTGACATCTTCTTTGGCGCCAATGCGGTCGACTATTCCGGCTATCCGGATTGCCGTCCGGAGTTCATGCAGGCCTTCGAGGCGCTGGCCAACCTGGCCACACGCGCGGGTGTCGAAGGGGCGCGGCTGACGCTGCACACGCCGCTGCTGCGCCTGAGCAAGGCCGACATCATTCGTGAGGGCATGGCGCTGGGTGTTGATTACGCCATGACCGTCTCCTGCTATCAGGCTGACGAAGCAGGGCGGGCCTGTGGCCTCTGTGATGCCTGCCGGCTGCGCCGGACTGGCTTCGAGGCGGCCGGCTGCAGTGATCCAACACGCTATCGGCGTGTCTGAAGATGGTTCAGGCGGGTTTTCATGAAACTTTTGTCGTCAATTCATCAGGTTTCATTGACGCTGATGCGGGCCCATCATAAAATTTGAAGTTATCGAAGTGGGTCGTTAGCTCAGTTGGTAGAGCAGCGGACTTTTAATCCGTTGGTCGCAGGTTCGAATCCCGCACGGCCTACCATTAACATCAAGGGTTTAGCTCAAGGCTAAGCCCTTGTCGTTTGTGCGCTTGTGTAATTTTGGTGTAATTGCGCGAACGTTTTCTGTCTGATTCAAGCAACCCGCAGCCGGGAATCAAGCTTCGTCATCGCTGACTCTATGTGTGCGCCATTCGCGTGGTAGTAGCGCAGCACCATCGCTAGAGTCTTGTGGCCACTGATGCGTTGAACGGTTGGCAGATCAACCCCTTCTTGTACGAGGTGGGTAATCGCCGTATGCCGTAGCGTATGCCGGACATACTCTTTCGGATCAAGGCCAGCGGCCTTCATCACCCGGATAAAGGGTTTGCGAATGTTCATAGTGTGCCTGTCTGTGATGCTCCTGTCCTTATCCTGCGGGGAGGGGAATAGCCATTGGGTATCGGCGGGGA
>CAIPGJ010000908.1 GCA_903864555.1 uncultured Pseudomonadota bacterium
AATCGCAGTGGCGGCAAGGCCTTGCTGACCGGCAGCCTGAAGCAGGTCCCCTGGGGCCGCAATCTGAGCGCTGTCGTCGCCATCGCCGATGAGGACGGACACCCCGTCACCGTGCTGGTTCAGGGGCCGTTCAAGGAGGTTGTCCACTCGGAAAATGCCGCTGGCGAGCCGCGTGACACCATCACCTTGTCTGGCCACGAGTTGCCAGCCACCCAGGCTGGCGCCAAAGGCATCGGCCTGAAGCCGCACGAACTGCGGGCCGCTGGCGCGCTGTATCGCTGCGCGCAGATGACCGGGGCGATGCAGACGGCGCTGGACATGGCCACCACCTACGTGAAGCAACGGGAGCAGTTCGGCCGTCCCATCGCCAAATTCCAGGCCGTGCAGCAGCAGATCGCCCAAATGGCCTCCGAAATCGTTGCCTCCGATGGTGTCGTGAGTGCCGCCATCGAGGCCGCAGGCTCCGGACTGGGGCTGTTCCAGATCGCCGCTGCCAAGAGCCGCCTGGGCAAGGCCGCCGACATGACCGTGGATGTGGCCCACCAGGTGCATGGCGCCATCGGCACCACGCGTGACTACCCTTTGCACCTTTACACCATGCGGGTAGCCAGTTGGCGAGATGAGTGCGGCTCGCCCAATGAATGGAGCGAATGGATAGGACGCCTGGTATGCCGCACAGGCGGCGATGCATTGTGGCCGGAACTGACCTCGGGTTTTACGCGTGTCAGCCAGTGACCCGGACTCAACCGAGACTCAAGGCATAATGCGGCCGAAATTCATCCTGCCACGAAACAGGACAAACGCAGGACCAACAGGAGAAACAGCATGAAGGCAATTGCAGGAAGCTTGATCGCAGGCGGACTGGCCATCACCCTTTCCTTGCCTGTACTGGCACAACGTTACCCTGATCGGCCAGTGCGGCTGGTCGTTCCCAGCGCGCCTGGCGGCTCTCTTGACATCACCGGCCGGCGTGTCAGCCAGCTACTCTCACCCCTTCTCGGACAGCCAGTGCTGGTGGAAAACGTCGCAGGCGCCGGCAATGCGCTTGGCACCGGAGAAGTGGCCCGGTCCAAACCTGATGGCCATACCCTGCTGCTGGGGGCCTCTTCGGGCGTCGTGATCAGTCCTGTTGTAATGAAAAATGCAAATTACGATGGCGTCCGGGACCTCACCGCGATTTCCCTGCTGGGAATGCAATATCTGGTTGTCTCCGTCGGCCCTGGCACACCAGCCAAAGACTTCAAGGAATTGATTTCCCTGGCGCGGGCCAATCCGGGCAAGTATTCCTACGCCACCCCGGGCATTGGGTCGGTCAACCACTTGGGCGGTGAGCTGATGAAGTCACTTTCAAAGACTTTCATCCTTCATATCCCCTACAAGGGGGCCGGCCCGGCCATGACCGATGTCATGGCCGGCAGGGTGGAAATCGCCCCTATGACCAGTGCTTCGGTGACCAGCCTCGTCAAAAGCGGCAAGGTAAGGGTACTTGCCAGCATGAGCGAGGAACGGCTTGCCGCATTTCCGGATGTGCCCACAGCCATCGAGTCCGGCTTTCCTGGCATGGTCATGAGCACCTTCAGCGGGCTGTTTGCCCAGGCGGCCACACCACGGCCCATCGTCAACCAGCTGCATGGACTGACGGCAAAGTTGCTAGCCAATCCGGAGTTTCAGAAAGAGCTGGAAAGCATGGGACTCATCCTGCCACAGCGGCGCAGTCCTGAGGAAACGCAGCGCTTCATTGCGGACTTCTCGGCGCGGATAGTACCCATCATCAAGAGCTCCGGCATCCAGGAAGAGTGATCCGTTTCGGCCGCCCCGGCTGGAAAACAGACTCCGGCCGCGGATTCCTGACCACCGCCCGCCGGTCGATCAGAGACCGGAATCCTCGAGCGACTTGAGCCCCTTGCCCAGATGCCGCAGTGCGGCCCTGAATGCCAGCGCATAGCCATAGACGCCCAGGCCGCAGATCTGCCCCACCACGATGGGTGCAAACACATCGCGATGACGGTCCGGCGTGTCGTTCCTGCCGTAGATATTGCTGATATGCACCAGTATGGCGGGCACTTCAGATGCCGCCAGGGCGCTGCGCACGGCAAACCCGAAAGGCGTGAAGCTGGCCGGGTTGATGATGATGCAGTCCACGCTACCTCGGGCCTCATGCAGCTTCTCCACTGCGGCGCCCTCGTAATTGGTCTGGAAGAAATCCAGTACCACGCCGTGACGGACTGCGAGTTCGCGCAGCTCGTCTTCAACATCCTTGAGGGTGGCTGGACCGTAGATCTCCGGCTGACGCACGCCGAGGATGTCCAGGTTCGGGCCGTTGACCACCAGAATTGTCTGCATGTCTCTTCCTCGGTCGGAACTGGAGGGCTCGACGCGCCCGCTCAATCCTTCAGCGCGATGTCTGCCAGGGGCGTGTAGATATTCAAACCCGGGGTCTTGTCGTTGAGCCACGGCCCGGCCTGCTCGCGGGTCATGACGGCCATGCCCCGGTAGGCGGTGGTCTTGTCCAGGCCTTCGCAGGCCAGCCAGGTGAAATCGATGTCACCGAGTTTCACGTCCCGGCGATCCGAATCGAGCACCACCAGCACCGACCCCCTGGGCACGCCTGGCGCCCGCTCCATCCCGGAAAACAGATTGCGGTACCAGTACTTCATGCGCGGCTTCCACCGGGGGGAGCCCAGATTGCCGCCACGGGCATTCTGGAAATAGTCATCGCTGTTCAGCACATCTGCCGACACGACGCTGTAGACGGCAATCGAGGGGGCAAGCACGTCATTGATGCCCTTGAAGCGCTGTGCAGAAGTGAACCCCTTGACGGCCATCAGCACGGGCACCGGCTTCATCTCGCCGGACCACTGGCTCCATGCCTCGTCCGACAAGGGCTCGTTGATGCACTGCTCGACGGAATAGATCAATTGCGTATCCTTTCAATGGCGCGTGCGCCGCGCC
>CAIPGJ010000909.1 GCA_903864555.1 uncultured Pseudomonadota bacterium
CCTTGCGTGGATGTTTGATCGGGACGTGGTCGTTGGGATGTACCTGTGATCTCGCCGCTCACACGGCCTGCAGCGCCGGATTGGCGCGGGCGCCGACCCTGGCATTGGCCAGGGCGAACTTGCCGTCACCCAGCAGCGCCTGCGCAAGGGCTGCTGCCGCGAGAAAAGCGGGGTATTCCCAGCCACCACCGCTGGCGGTGAACAGCCAGCCATTGGCGGCGTGCGGGTAGATGGCACCCAGCAGGACCGGCACCAGCCCGGCGGCCACCCAGCGGGCATGCAGGCCCAGCAGGATGGCGGCGCCGCCCAGCAGTTCGGCTGCGATCACGGCGTAGGCGAGCGGGCCGGGCAGGCCGATCGATTCGAAGAACTTCACTGTCCCCGCCGGTGTGAACACCATGAGCTTGAGCAGGCCGTGGGCGATGAACATGCTGCCCAGGGCGAGGCGCAGCACGAAGGCTGCGTAGGGGGCGGTGCGGGTGTCGATGTTGTCGTGACTGGATTCATTCATGTCTGTCTCCTGTTGGAATGGGATGAGTTGGATGCTGCGCCTGGTCCTGCGGTGATTCGGGGGCTGCGCGTTGCTGCAGCACGGATGCATTCTTGCTGTTGTTGCAGCAGGGATAAATGGGGTAATCTGCAATGGATTGTTGCGATTTTCGGGATAATAGGAGGCGGCCATGGACCGGTTCACCGCGATGACGGTGTTTGCGCAGGTGGTCGAATCAGGCAGCTTTGCCCGTGCCGCAGAACGACTGGACCTGTCCACCTCGGCCTGCTCCCGGCATGTCTCGGAGCTGGAGGCGCATCTGGGTTCGCGCCTGCTCAACCGCACCACGCGCCGGCTGAGCCTCACCGAAAGCGGCCAGGCCTATCACGAACGCACGCTGCAACTGCTGGCGGACCTGGAGGAGGCGGAGCAACTCGCGGCGCAATCGACCAGTGTGCCGCGCGGCACCATCCGGCTGACCTGCTCGCTCAATTTCGGCGTGCGCCATCTGGCGCCGGCGATGGCCGAGTTCCTGTCGCGCCACGTGCAGGTGAAGTTCGATGTCTCGGTGGCCGACCGCATTGTTGATCTGGTCGAGGACGGCTACGACCTCGCCGTGCGCATCGGGCAGCTTGGTTCGACCAACCTGGTGGCGCGCCGGCTGGGCGAGATGCGCGCGGTGCTGTGCGCCTCGCCCGCCTACCTGGCGCGGCATGGCACGCCGCAGGCGCCGGCCGACCTGGCGCGTCACAACTGCTTTACCTATGCCAACGTGTCGCAGCCCGGGGTCTGGCGCTTCGTTGATGAGGCCGGGCGCGAGCAGACGGTCAGCATCGCCGGCAATGTGCATGCGAACAACGGTGACATGCTGTGCGCCATGGCCGTGGACGGCGCCGGCATCGTCAATGAACCGGATTTCATCGTCGGTCCCGATGTGCGCGCCGGCCGGCTGGTGCGCCTGCTGCCCGGATGGCAGGGCCTGCGCGCCGACATCTGGGCGGTCTATCCCAGTCGGCGCCATCTCTCGGCCAAGGTGCGCGCCTTTGTCGATTTCCTTGCCGAATACTTTGCCGGCGCCGGGGACTGGTCCTTCGATGCTGCCAGGGTGGCGGTGCCGGCGGCGGCCGCTCCGTCTGCGGCTGGCGAAGCGCGGCGCAAACCGGCCGCCAAATCACCCCGTAGATCGCGTTGAATCCCGGATAAAATCAGCCTCTTGTGAAATTTCCGCGCTGCGCCCCTGCGGTGGCAGCCCCGCTCCATGAAACCCATGACCGCCGATGAATGCCTGGTTGAAGTCTCGGACCTGCATTTTTCCTATCCTGACCGCCCGGTGTTCAGTGGCCTGTCGCTGAAGATTCCGCGTGGCAAGGTGGTGGCCATCCTCGGTGCCAGCGGCAGCGGCAAGACCACGCTGCTGCAGATGCTCGGTGGCCAGCGCCGCCCGGACCAGGGCGAGGTGCGCGTCGACGGCAAGGTGGTGAGCAAGCTCAACACCAAGGAACTGTTCGAGCTGCGCAGGAAGATGGGCATGATGTTCCAGGCGGGCGGCCTGTTCACCGACATCACCTCCTTCGAGAACATCGCCTTTCCCCTGCGCGAAAACTACCAGCTGCCCGAGAGCATCCTGCGCATGATGGTGCTGATGAAGCTGCATGCGGTGGGCCTGCGCGGGGCGCGTGACCTGATGCCGAGCTCGCTGTCCGGTGGCATGTCGCGGCGCGTGGCGCTGGCGCGTGCCATCGTCCACGACCCGATGCTCGCCATGTATGACGAGCCCTTCGCCGGTCTCGATCCGATATCGCTCAACCAGGTGGCCATCCTCATCCGCCAGCTGAATGATTCGCTGGGCACCACCTCCATCGTGGTGACTTACGACGTGAGCGAATCGCTCAAGCTGGTTGACTATGTCTACGTGATCGCCAACGGCAAACTGGCCGGAGAAGGCACGCCGCATGAGGTGCTGGCCTCCGAGGATCCTTACCTCAAGCAGTTCCTCAATGCCCTGCCTGATGGCCCCATCCGCTTCCATGCCGAAGCCCGGCCGATCGGCGAGGAAATCGGCGTCTGATCCGGCAGCGGTCCGCCATCAGGATCGTCCTTCCGGTTGTTCCTGCCGAATCCGTGGGGCATGGCCTGCGGCCAGCGCCACGATCAGGCGCGCGGCCTCTGCGGCGCCGTCTTGGAGGCTGACCCCGGGTGCG
>CAIPGJ010000910.1 GCA_903864555.1 uncultured Pseudomonadota bacterium
CTGATGCGCCGCTCCGACTGGCCGCTGATCCGCGACTACCTGACCACCGGACGCCGCCGTGCCGATGGCTGGCACGGCGAACTGCAGGTGGCCCGGATCGAGTTCGATGATGCCGCCGCCTTCGCCAACATCAACACCCCGGAGGCACTGGCCGCCATGAACGCACAGGCCTGAAGTCATGGCCATGGTCATGCCCGGCTCCATTTCAGTCAGTGCGCTGCAGGCCGAACTGGCGGCAGCCATGCGGCCAGTCAGCGGTGCCGAACCGGTGCCCTTGCGCCAGGCGCTGAACCGGGTGCTGGATGCGGATCTCCTCTCGCCCATCGACGTTCCGGGACACGCCAACTCGGCCATGGATGGCTGGGCCTTCGATGGTTCGGCCCTGACACAAACGCCGCTGCACTTGCAGCAGGTCGGCATCGCTTACGCAGGCCACCCCTACGCCGGCTCCATCACAGCCGGTGAGTGCGTGCGCATCATGACAGGCGCCGTGGTGCCCGAGGGCGCGGACACCGTGGTCATGCAGGAAATGGTGATCGTGCAAGGCCAGCAGGTTCTCATCCCGGCAAGTCAGCGCCGCGGCCAGAACGTGCGTCTGGCCGGCGAGGATCTCGCCCGCGGCGCCCGCGCCCTGGCGACAGGCACGCGCCTGCGTCCTTCACACATCGGCCTGGCAGCTTCGCTGGGGCTCACCCACCTGAGCGTGCGACGCAAGCTGCGTGTGGCGGTCTTCTCCACCGGTGACGAACTGCGGGCCGCGGGTGACCCATTGGTCCCCGGCGCCATCTACGACAGCAATCGCGCCATGCTGCTGGGCATGCTGGAACAACTGGGCTGCGAGGCCACTGATCTGGGACTCATCCCCGACGACACGGCCCGGCTGGAGGCCGCGCTGCGCGGCGCCATCGCCAGTGCCGACCTCATCCTCACCTCGGGCGGCGTCTCCATGGGTGATGCCGATCCGGTGCGCCTGCTGCTGGCCGGACTGGGCGAGGTGCGCTTTTGCAAGGTGGACATGCGTCCGGGCCGCCCGTTTGCCTGGGGCAGCCTGAGCGATGGTTCGCGCTCCAGCATGCTGTTCGGCCTGCCCGGCAATCCGGTGGCCGCCGCCATCTCCTTCATCCTGTTCGTGCGGCCGGCACTGCTGCGCATGATGGGCTGCAGCGACACCCGCCTGCCCCGCTACACCGCCAGTGCCGCCACGGCCATCCCCAAGAAGCCCGGCCGCACTGAGTACCAGCGCGGCCTGCTCATCCGTCAACCAGATGGACTGCGCGTGCGCCTCACCGGCGCCCAGGGCTCGGGCATGCTGAGCTCCCTGTGCCAGGCCGATTGCCTCATCGTGCTGGAAGAGGCGCGTGGCGACGTGCAGCCGGGTGAGCCGGTCGAGGTGATGCCGGTGGATGGATTGGTGTAGTCGCCGGCGCTTCAGCGAATGCCGGGGGTCTGAGCTGCCGGAAGGTTTACCCCCTTGTCAAAGGGGGCCGACTCGTGAGCGCAGCGAACGAGCGGGGGAATTTTCTCCCGCTGCCTTGATCGTTCGCCCGTCATGACCGGATGC
>CAIPGJ010000911.1 GCA_903864555.1 uncultured Pseudomonadota bacterium
ATCCAGGTGAGCGTGGGTTCGGTGGCATTGGCCTTGAGGAAGGGGACGTCCGGTTCGGTGCGTGGGGTGGTTTCCTGCGGGGGGGGCGGCTTGCCGGCCTGGATGCGTTCCCTCTGCCATTTCCAGAAATCCGGTGTGCCGCGGTCAGCGTAGTTGTTGCGAAAGCCTTCGCGTGCCCGGTGCGGCTTGGTCTCGTCGTAATAGGCAAACGGGCCGCTGCCCATGCCCGCGCAGGAGACCAGCAGGCCACCGCAGCCGGCCAGACCCAGTACCGCCAGGATGCCCAGGGTGCGCCGGCGCATCAGCGCACCACCACGATGGGCTTGATGTCCACGGCGCCACGTATTTTCTCGGCGACGCCGTTGGCTTCGGCGCGGGTGGCGTAGGGCCCGAGCTGGACGCGGTTGAGGTTGGCGCGCAATTCGATCTCCAGGTGGCGGGCCAGCCAATCGAGCTGGCGTGCCAGCCGGTCGCGGAAGTTCTCGGCATTGCCGCGCGAACCGAAGGCCCCCAGCTGCAGGAAGATACCGCGCCGGTCGCTGGCCGATACGATGAGGGCGGCCTCGTCGCGCGGCGCGGCTGCCGTGGCGGCGGGTACGGTTGCAGCAGGCCTGGCACCAGCATTGGCATTCAAGCCGGGGCTGGCCGGTGATGGCGCCGGCACCGGCACCGGCGCTGCGGCCAGCAGCTCGCCGCCCGTGGCGATGCCTTCCACTTCCACCGGCGCCAGCGCGGTTTCGGCAAAGCCCAGCTTCAGTGCCACGGCATAGGACACATCCATGATGCGCCCGGACCCGAAGGGCCCGCGATCGTTGATGCGGACCACAGCGCTGCGGTTGTTTTCCAGGTTGGTGATGCGTGCATAACTGGGGATGGGGAGCGTTGGATGGGCGGCCGTCATGGCATACATGTCGTAGACCTCGCCGCTGACGGTGCGCTGGCCGTGGAACTTGCGGCCGTACCACGAAGCGGTGCCCTGGCGCTTGTAGCCGCCGGCGGACCTGAGCGGTGCATAGTCGCGGCCGAATACCGAATAGGGCTCATTGGCGCCGGCATGCAGCGGTTCGGCCTGCGGCACGGCATCAGCCTGGCTGGCGAGGCTGGCGGGCACCGGGCCGTCGGGGCCGTCGTCGGTGTAGAAACCGCCAGGACGGCGCAGGATCTGGGCGGTCTGTATCGGCGGTGGGCGATGGCCGTAGCCCGGGGCATCCGGTGCGCGCTGGACTGGCACCTCGCTGCAGCCCGCCAGCAGCAGGACCAGTGACGCTGCCAGCAGTCCGTAGGCCGCCGTGCTCGACAGGGGGCATGGGGGGGAGGGATGTCGGGTGAGTGAAGGCACAGGTGCCCGCCTCATCTCAGCGCACCACGATCATGGGACTGAGCTGCAGTTCGCTGCGCAGGCGCTCAGCGATGCTGCCGGCCTCGCCCCGGTCGCGATAAGGGCCGACATGCAGTCGGTACAGGCCGTCGCGTTGAAAAATTTCGATACCCTCGGCGAGCGAGCCAAGCTGGCCCGTCAGGCGCGCGCGAAAGGCTTCGGCATTGTCGCGCGCGGAGAAGGCGGCCAGTTGCAGGAACACCCCGGCGGGCCGCACTTCCACCGGCAGGGTCTGGGCTGGCGGAGCGGGCGTGGCGGCGGCCATTACCTGTGCCTCCGGTGGCGGCACCACGGCCATTGCGGTCACTGTGGTCGCCGTTGTTGCCGTCGATGCCCTTGTCGCCGCGCGTGCCGTGCTTGCCGCGGGCGGCTTGGCCGCGGCAAGCGTCGCCGCAGAGGCCGGGCGGGTCTGTGCCACGGCCGTGGCTGCCGGATTGCGGCGCGTGGCGGCCTTTGCGGCAATCAGTTCCGGGGTGAACAATTCCACTTCCACTGGCGTGCTGCCGGCAGTCACGTAGCCGAGTTTCCAGGCGGCGGCATAGGACAGATCGATGATGCGCCCCGGATGAAAGGGCCCGCGGTCGTTGACGCGCACGACGACGCTGTTGCCGTTGCCGACATTGGTGACCCGCGCGTAGCTGGGGATGGGCAGGGTCGGGTGCGCGGCGGTCATGCCGTACATGTCATAGATTTCCCCGCTGGAGGTCTTCTGGCCGTGGAACTTGCGGCCATACCAGCTGCCCAGGCCGCGTTCGCGATGCGGCTGCAGCGCGACCTGCGGGGTGTAGCCGACCCCGAACACGTTGTAGGGACGGTTGGCGAAGCGGTGCAGCGGCTCGATGCGTGGTTCGGGCTCGCGTATGGCGGTGAGGTCAGGCGGATTCTCGCCGGGGCCGTCATCCTTGTAATAGCCGCCGGAGCGGCTGGCCGTTGCCGGTGATGCCGTGGCTGGCCTGGTGGCCGTCGCCGATCCTGTCGCTGACTGCGCGGGCGGATCGACGATCATGCGCGGGCCCAGTCCGCCGCAGCCCGCGAGCAGGGCGGCAGGCAGTGCAATCAGCCATGCCGGGCTGGCCGACGGGCGGGGGAATGTCCTGGCCATTGTCATTGTTTCCCTCCTTGGCGTGATCAGGTCTGGACCAGCTTGCGGTGCCTGTGCATGCTCATCAGGATGCCCAGGCCGAAGAACAGCGTTACCAGTGCCGTGCCGCCGTACGATACCAGCGGCAGGGGCACGCCCACCACCGGCAGGATGCCGCTCACCATGCCCATGTTGACGAAGGCGTAGGTGAAGAAGATGAGGATGATGGAGCCGGCCAGCAGGCGCGCGAAGAAGGTCGGTGCGCTGGCTGCCATCATCAGTCCGCGCGCGATCAGCGCCAGGTAGAGCACCAGCAGCAGGCTGTTGCCGATGAGCCCGAATTCCTCGGAGAACACGGCGAAGATGAAGTCGGTGTGGCGCTCCGGGATGAACTCCAGGTGCGTCTGGGTGCCGTTGAGCCAGCCCTTGCCGATGATGCCGCCGGAGCCGATGGCGATGGTCGACTGGATGATGTGGTACCCGGAGCCGAGCGGATCCTCGGTCGGGTCGATGAGAGTGAGGATGCGCCGGCGCTGGTAATCGTGCAGGGTGCCCCACAGCAACGGCGCACTGGCCAGGCCCGCCAGTACCATGCCGATGATGACCTTCCAGGACAGCCCGGCGAGGAAGATGACGTAGAAGCCGGCAGCCGCCACCAGCAGCGCGGTGCCCAGGTCGGGCTGCTTGGCGATCAGGCCCACCGGGATGGCCAGGATGACTGCGGCGACGATGTAGTCGTAGTAGCGCAGCACGGCTTCGCGCTTGTGGAAATACCAAGCCAGCATCAGCGGCATGGCAATCTTCATGATCTCCGAGGGCTGCACGCTGGTGATTCCGAGGTTGAGCCAGCGCCGCGCGCCGTTGCGGATGTCACCGAACAGCGTCACTCCCAGCAGCAGCAGCACGCCCATGATGTAAAGGGGCGGAGCAAGGCGCATCAGCAGCTGCGGCGAAATCTGCGCAGCCACCCACATCACCACCATGGCGAACAGCAGGTTGCCGCCCTGGGCTATTACCCGAGAGGGTGTTTCGTAACTGGCGCTGTACAGCGTGATAAACCCGAGCGTCACCAGGCCCATGACGATGCCAAACAGCGTTCCGTCTATGGGGTCAGCGATGCGGCGGATCATGCGGTCAACCACCGTCGGATGCCCCCTCGTCGGCCTCGGCAGGTTTTGCAGGCTTCTTGCCGAGCAGATAGTAGTCGAGCACCAGGCGCGCGATGGGGGCTGCCGCGGCGGCGCCGAAGCCGCCGTTTTCCACCAGCACGGCCAGTGCGATCTTCGGGCTTTCCACCGGCGCAAAGGCGATGAACAGGGCGTGGTCGCGGTGGCGCTCGGCCACGCGCGACTCGATGTACTTCTCGCCGGCCTTGATGGCGATCACCTGCGCCGTGCCGGTCTTGCCGGCGCTGGTGTACTCGGCCTTGGCAAAGGCGCGCGCCCCGGTGCCTTCCAGGTTCACCCCGGCCATGGCACGTTTGATGATGTCGACGTTCTCCTGCTTGAGCGGGATGGTCTTCAGCGGCTGCGGTTCGACCATGCGCCGTTTCCCGGTGTTGACGTTCTCCACGTACTTCACCAGATGCGGCCGGTACATCACGCCATTGTTGGCCAGCGTTGCCATGGCCTGCGCGAGCTGCAGCATCGTGTAGGCGTTGTAGCCCTGGCCGATGGCCACCGAGATGGTTTCGCCGGCGTACCACTTTTGCTGTTCGGGACGGCGGAAGCGCTTCAGCTTCCATTCCTGGGAGGGCAGCACGCCTGAGGATTCGCCGCGGATGTCGATGCCGGTGGGCGAGCCCAGGCCGAACTGCCCCATGAAGCGCGAGATGCCGTCGATGCCCATGTCGTTGCCGAGGACGTAGTAGTAGGTGTCGCAGGACACCACGATGGACTTGTACATGTCCACCATGCCATGGCCGCCGACCTTGTCGTCGCGGAAGCGCCGGCCGCCGAAGTCGAAGTGGCCCGGATCGGCGATCGCCTGCGAGGCCGTGCGTTTGCCAGACTCGAGCGCGGCCAGCGCCATGAAGGGCTTGAAGGTGGAGCCGGGCGGATAGATGCCGGTGAGGGCGCGGTTGTTGAGCGGCCGGTCCAGTGACTCGTTCAGTTCCTTCCAGGCCACCGGGTCGATGCCATCGACGAACAGGTTGGGGTCGAAGCCAGGCTTGGAGACGAAGGCCAGGATGCCGCCGGTGGCGGGTTCGATGGCGATCAGCGCACCGCGGCGGTTGCCGAAGGCGGTTTCCACCACTTCCTGCAGGCCCATGTCCAGGGTGAGGATGAGGTTGTTGCCCGAGGTGGGCGGGGTGCGCGAGAGCGTGCGCACCCCGCGACCGCCGGCATCGACCTCCACCTGCTCGTACCCGGTGGTGCCGTGCAGCTCGAGCTCGTAGCTTTGTTCGATGCCGGTCTTGCCGATGTGGTCGCTGCCCTTGTAGTTGGAGGTCAGGCCCTGTTCCTCGATCCAGCCGACATCACGCTCATTGATGCGCCCGATGTAGCCCAGTGCATGCGAGGCACGGTCGGCGTAGGGGTACTGGCGGAACAGCCGGGCGCGGATGTCCACGCCAGGGAATCGGTAGCGCTGCGCGGCAAAACGCGCCACTTCCTCGTCGCTGAGGCGGGTGCGTATGGGCAGGGTATCGGCGCCCTTGGCTTCGATCATCAAGCGGCGAAAACGGTTGCGGTCGCTCGGGCGGATGTCGATGACCTGCGCAAGTTCGGAGATGGTGCGTTCCAGGTCGCCTACCTTGGCGGGCGAGATTTCCAGCGTGTAGGCGGAGTAGTTGCGCGCCAGAACCACACCGTTGCGGTCGACGATGTTGCCGCGGTTGGGGGTGATGGGCACCACCGAGATGCGGTTGTCCTCGGCCTTGGTGTGGTAGTAGTCATGGCGCAGCACCTGCAGATAGACAAAACGCAGGAACAGGATGAGGAAGGCTCCCATCACCAGCGCACCGGCCAGGCCCACCCGCACCTGGAATCGGTGCAGCTCGCGCTCGGTGTTGCGAAATTCGCCGACGCTCATGCGCGCCTTTCGCAGGTGGCCGGTGCCGTGCCGAGAATCAGGGATGCCATCTCAGATCGGCCTGTTCTCATCGACCATTTCTGGACGGCGTTGCGGCGCCAGCAGCACCAGGGTGGCAAATGGCCAAAGCAGGGCGGAAATGAAGCTCCCGGCGAAATACAACACCCCTGGAAAGGGGCTGCCGGA
>CAIPGJ010000912.1 GCA_903864555.1 uncultured Pseudomonadota bacterium
CCGGACGGCTACACACTGCTCATGACCACCGGCTCGCACAGCGTGGCCGGGGCGCTCTACGACAAGCTGCCGTACGACACCGAGAGAAGTTTTTCACCCATTTCCACGGTCACCTTTTTTGCCTTCGCCGTGACGGCCAGTGCTGCCGGGCGCTACCAGAACCTGAATGACCTGATTGCCTATGCCCGTGCCAACCCGGGCAAGGTCAACTATGGTTCCTCGGGCAGTGGCTCGACCAACCATCTGGCCGGCGAAGTGCTCGCCAGCGTCACCAACACCCGCATGCAGCATGTGCCCTACAAGGGCTTTGCGCCGGCGCTCACCGCGCTGCTCTCGGGCGAGATCGACTTCGTGGTGGGCTCGGCCAGCTCGGTGCTGGGCAATGTCAAGGCGGGCAAGATGCGCGTGCTCGCCATGGCGGCACCGAAGCGCTGGAGCGGCATGCCCGATGTGCCCACGTCCTTCGAGCAGGGCCTCAAGGACTACGACATGAGTTCCTGGGCCGGCATCATGGCGCCGGCAGAACTGCCCCGCGCGATCGTCGACCGGCTGCATGCGGACACCCAGAAGGTGCTCCAGGTGCCCTCGGTCAGGTCCACCCTGGAGGAGCTGGGCGGCGAGCCGCGCGGCAGCACCCCGGCAGAAATGTCGGCGCTGATCTCCAGTGAACTGAAACGCTGGGTGCAGGTGGTCAGCGACGCGAAGATTCCCAAACTTTGATCCTCCCCTTTCCGACTCCGATCGAGGCGCAATCATGACCCTCTCGCTATCCCACGGTGGCACCACCATGTTCCGTGCCGCGGCCCCGGCGCAGGAAATCCTGCTCGGCACCATGGACGGTGTGCAGATCCTGAAGAAGGGCGCCACGGGGCAGTGGCAGCATGATGGCCAGGGCCTGGCCGGCAAGCACATCCAGGCCATCCATGAGGTGCCCGGCGGCAGCGTGTTTGCCTGCGCCTATCGCGATGGCGTCTATGCCAGCGAGGATGGCGGCAGGACCTGGTCGCCGCGCGACAGCGGCATCGGCATCCGCAATGTCTACAGCCTGGCCCATGCGCTGATCGACGGCAGGGTGCGCCTCTTCGCCGGCACCGAACCGGCGCATCTCTACTGCAGCGACGACCTGGGACACAGCTGGAGCGAACTCAAGGCCTTCCGCGACATCCCCAATGTGGGCGAGTGGAAATTCGTCGCCACGCCCTTCACCGGCCACACCAAGCACATCAACATCGACCCGAAGGATCCGCTCACCATGTACGTGTGCGTGGAAGTCGGGGCGCTCTTGAAGACCACCGATGGCGGCAAGACCTGGAAATCCATCCCGGTGTCCAACCCCGACATGCATCGCACCGTCATCGACCCGCGCGACACCCGCCGCGTCTATACCACCGGCGGCGCGGGCCTGCTGTTCACCAGCGACGAAGGCAGCAACTGGCGTGAACTGTTGCCGCGCATGACCAATGCCGTCGGCCAGTACGCCGACCAGCTGGTGGCGCGTGCAGACAACCCGGACATCATGCTGGTGGCCGCCTCGCAGGTCAGCCCGCGCACCTGGATCGACACGAAGTACGCCGGTGCCGCGGTGGCCAAGAGCAGCGATGGCGGCGAGACCTTCCGCCTGCTGCGCGGCGGGTTGCCCGAGCGCATCACCGCCAGCATCGAGGCGATGTGCCAGGTGGAAAGCCCGGCCGGGGTCGAGTATTTCTTCGGCACCACCGATGGCGAGATCTGGTACGGCGATCAGGATGGCGAGCGCTGGACCATGATTGCCATGGCGGCGCCGGTGTCCAAGTGCATCCACCAGGAAATGCTCAGCGGCAAGCCGGTGACGGAGATGGTGCACCTGGATGGCGTGAAGCGCCCCCATGGCGCTGCTGCCGGGTCTGCCGGGAGTGCCGTGCCGCAATCCTGAGCCGGGCTCGGCAGGCGTTCCGGTAATATTATCAAATCCGGATGCTAGTCCTTATCATTATTGGTTTATACGGTGGATTGTGATCAAATATCATGCGTGATCAAGGCTCCGTGCCGATGCCGTAGTGGCGCATTTTCTTGTGCAGGTTGCTGCGGTCTATGCCCAGCAGTTGCGCAGCCCGGGAACGATTGCCGCGTGCCCGCGCCAGCGCCAGCGCTTCGAGCCCCTCACCCCTCAGGGCAGCCTGACCAACCCGTCCTGCGCGCGCCGGTAGATGCAGGCTTCCGTGACCACGTAATCCATCGGGATGTCATGCGTCTGCGGATGCAGGCTGGGTATGCGCGCCAGCTCATGCGCGCAGGCGATGACCGGCGGGCGCGGCGCCATGGTCGCCAGGGTGCGGACGAAGTAGCCACCGCCATAGCCCAGCCGGTAGCCTGCCTCGTCGAAGCCGACTGCAGGCGCAATGATCACCGTGGGCTGTACCGGCTCACCGGAAGCCGGCTCGGCAATCCCATGCGCACCCTGTGCCAGCTGCGTATCGGCATTCCAGGGGCGGAATATCATGGCCGTGGCGGGGGCGACCACCACCGGAAGCAGGATTGTCGCACCCTGCGCGCGCAGGTCAGAGGCCAGGGCGCGCGGATCGTATTCCCCGCGATACGGCCAGTACACGGCGACCCGTGCGTCCCCGTTCAACAGGTGCGGGAACCCTTGCGCCAGTAGCCGGTCCATGGCCAGTTGCCAGTGCTGCCGTGTGACCTCGTCCACGCGCATGCGTTGATGGATGAGACGCTGCCGCTGCTGTTTGCGCCAGGCAGCGGGGGAGGCCGTAACAAGGTCTTGAGCAGGGTCTGTGGCCACCGAAGAATTCTCAAAAGGAATAAAGACTTGGTCTATACTCTAAAAGTTTTTTCCAGGTCATTCTGAACCGCTCATGACAGCCCGGCTGACTATATCACTGCTGTCTGCAGCGCTTGCACTGCCGGCCGCGCTGCTGCCGATGCCGTCCGTATGGTCTGCGCCCGCGGCCAGGGCGGCCACAGCGGCCACAACGGCTGCCTCGGCCCAGCCCGTCACCGTGCCCGGTGACACCGCTGTGCTGATCGCCCGGGATGCCTTCCGCGCCGGTGATGCTGCCAAGCTTGCTCGCGCTGCCGCGCAGGTCGGCGACCATGTGCTGCTGCCCTATGTGCAGTTCTGGCAGTTGCGCCTGCGTCTGGAGGACCGGCGTCCCGAGGAACTCACCCAGTTCCTTGCCCGCAACCCCGACACCCTGCTGGCCGAGCAGTTGCGACGCGACTGGCTGAAGCTGCTGGGCAAGGGCGGTGACTGGGAGCGTTTCCGAGAGCAGGCGCCGCTGGTGGTGGGCGACGACCCCGAGATCAGCTGCTACAGCCTGGCCGCGCGCTGGCAGGTCAAGGACACCTCGGCCATCGCCGAACTGCGTCGCATCTGGCGCACCCCGCGCGAGATGCCCGAACCCTGCGCGCGCCTGGCGCAGACGCTGTTGCATCCGGCCGACCCGGTGCCCCCGCCCGGCGCTGGTGCCCCCATCGCCTTTGATCGCTGGGATGCCAGCGCGGTGTGGGAACGCTTCCGCATCCTCGTCGAGGCCGGGCAATTGGCCGCGGCCCGGCGCGTGCTCGATTACCTGCCCCGCCAGGAGGCGCCTGATGCGCGGCAACTGGAATTGGCCTGGAATTCGCCGCTGAAAGTCCTCGAACGTCCCGCGCAGGAGCTGCTGCGGCGCAGCCAGAAGGAAACCTACATCGTGGCCGTGTCGCGCGCTGCGCGTAATGATCCGCTGCTGGGCGCCAGTTACTTCGATGGGCGCGCACGCGAGCGCTTTGCCGTGGAAGATCGCGCCTACGTACTGGGCCTCTTGGCCACTGCCGCATCACGCCGCCATCTGCCTGAAGCCATGGGCTGGTTCACCGACATCGCCGCCATGGGCGGTGATGCGCAATTGAACGACGAGCAACTGGGCTGGCGTGCCCGCATTGCCCTGCGCCAGGGCAACTGGGAGGAGGTGCGTGCCGCGGTGCTGGCCATGTCACCGACGCCGCAGGGCCGCAACGATTCCACCTGGGTGTATTGGCTGGGCCGGGCTTACCAGGCGCAAAAGGCGGATGCGGCCGCCCGGGCGCAGTTCCAGCGCATTGCCGCCGAGCACAGCTTCTATGGCCGCCTGGCGGCCGAGGAACTTGGCCTCAATCCGTCCCTGCCCGAGACCGCAGCCGTCCCCACCAGCGAAGAGCTTGCTTCTGCCGGCAGTCATGGCGGCCTGCAGCGCGCGCTGGCGCTGTATCGCCTGGAGATGCGCAGCGAAGGCATGCGCGAATGGATCTGGGCCATCCGCGGCATGGATGACCGCTCGCTGCTGGCCGCGGCCGAACTGGCCCGCCGCCATGAAATCTGGGACCGCGCCATCAACACGGCCGACCGCACCCAGAAGGAACACAACTTCAACGTTCGTTACCTCGCCCCCTATCGGGATGTGCTGGGCACGGCGGCGCGCGCCCGCTCGCTCGATGAGCCGCTGGTGCTGGGACTGGTGCGCCAGGAAAGCCGCTTCATGTCCTTTGCCAAGTCCACCGTGGGCGCCTCCGGACTGATGCAGTTGATGCCGGCCACGGCCGCCTGGGTGGCGGGCAAGATGGGCATGCGCGACTATGCCTGGTCGCGCGTGCACCATCCGGAGGTGAATGCGAAGCTGGGCACCTTCTACCTGCGCCAGGTGCTCGATGAACTCGGTGGCCATCCGGTGGTGGCGGCCGCTGCCTATAACGCCGGCCCCGGGCGGGCGCGCCGCTGGCGTGATATCAGGCCGCTGGAGGGCGCCATCTATGCCGAAACCATTCCCTTCACCGAGACCCGCGACTACGCCAAGAAGGTGATGGTCAATTCCATCTATTACGCCGCGGTCCAGGGCCAGGCGCGCTCGCTCAAGGCCCGGCTGGGCGTGGTGACCATCGGGCGTCCAGCCGAGGAAGCCACTGCCGCAGCGCGCGTCTTGGCGCTGCCCTGAGCACCTGACCCGGGGCCCCCCTGGTCACAGGTTCTTCGTCAAATTCCGGGAAGACGTCGCTGCGGCGCGGTTCACCCCCCTTGTCATAGGTTCTTCGCCGAATTGCGGGGAGAGTGCTAGCGACAGGGATGGTCAGCCATCGGGTTACCCCCTAGTCAAAGGTTCTTCGTCGAAGTCCGGGGAAAGGTCTGGCGCCTGCCAAATCTGTTTTTAGTACCTGGATAACAATCGACTCATATCTGCAAGCAGGGATAATTCACTACTGTCATCCCCGCGCAGG
>CAIPGJ010000913.1 GCA_903864555.1 uncultured Pseudomonadota bacterium
AAGGCCATCGGCCGGCCGGATCTGCCTGCCGATCCGCGCTTCATCGACTGGCCTTCGCGCACCACCAATGTCACCGCACTGCGCGAGGAGATCGAGCGTGCCCTGTCCACGCGCGGCGCCGCTGAATGGGAGTTGCACCTGAAGAAGGAAAACGTCGCCGCCTCGCGCGTGCGCACCATCGCCGAGGCGCTGGCGAGCGAACAGATGGCGCACCGCGAATTCATCCTCAGCCTGGAGGGAACCCCGGGCCTCGACCGTCCGGCACGCGTGCTCAACGCGCCTTATTCATGCGATGTGGATGGCCCCGGGACGGACCGGGCGCCGCCTGCGCTGGGGGAGCACAATGTGGAGATCTTGCGGGAGCTGGGGTTGGGGGAGGGGGAGATAAACCAGCTCAGATCAGGAGGGGTCTTGTTCGGCTGAGGCCTCGCAGACATGCAGGACGAGCGGCCTCGATGGTCATCGATCCTGGATATCTGATAATAATCGGTCGGCAGACTTATTGATGGCAGGGTCTACCGCCGTAATTTGATCACAATAACTGCGGCTTCAGGCGACTCCCGGGCCGCAGCACAGATGGTCTGTCGCCTGCCGTCCGGCTTCAGTCGAAACTCATCCCCAGCCGCTTCGGAATCCTGCCCCACAGCTCGGTCAGGTTCTGGATCAGCGCGGCGAACTCCTCGGGTGAGGCCGAGGACGCCGGCGTGGCGCCCGAGGCATTGAGGCGGGTCTGGTAGTCGGAGGAGGCGACGGCGGCCTGGATTTCCTTGTTCAGCCTGAGGATGATGGGGCGCGGCGTGCCGGCCGGGGCGAGGATGCCGAACCAGCTGGCCGCCACCATGGGCACGCCCTGTTCCTTCATGGTGGGAACGTCCGGCGCTGCGGGCACGCGCTGCTCGGCGGTTACGCCCAGGATGTTGATGGCGCCGGAACGATGCTGCGGCACCGAGGTGGTGATGTTGTCGAAGTACACCGAGATGTCGCCCGCCACCAGTGCGGTCAGCGTGGCAGCCGCGCCCTTGTAGGGGACGTCCTGCATCTTGATGCCTGCAATCTCCTCGAACATCATGCCCAGCAGATGCCCGGTGCTGCCTGGGCCGAGGGTGCCGTAGTTGATCTTGCCCGGGCGTGCCTTCACGTAGTCGACGAATTCACGCAGGTTCTTTGCCGGCACCGTCTTGGAGATGCTCATGGCGAAGGAGGGCAGCGCCACCACCGAGATCGGCGCGAAGTCCTCGACCTTGTAATTGAGCTTCTTGTACATGATGGGGTTGAGGCCCAGCGCCGTGGTGCCCATCATCAGGGTATAGCCGTCCTTGGGCGCCGCGGCGACCGCCTGGATGGCGATCATGTTGTTGGCGCCGGGCTTGTACTCGATGACCACGGGCTGGCCCATGGACTCCGTCATCTTCTGGGTGATCAGGCGCGCGAACACGTCGGTGGCGCCACCGGGTGGCTGGGCCAGCACCAGCTTGATCGGCTTGGTCGGGTAGGTCTGGGCCGTTGCGGCCTGCGGCAGCATGAGTGCGAGGGCGCAGGCGATGCCGCTGGTCAGGGATGGCAGGTGTCGCAAAGGCATGGTGATCACTCCGGCAGAAAGGATGGGTTGCTGGCCATTTTCCTACGCGGATCGGTGCAGTTCAATGGATATCACCGGCGCGTAGCCAGCTGCGCGCGGTGTTAACCCCCTTGTCAAAGGGGGCCGACGCGACGCAGTCGCGCGGGGGGATTTCGTCCGCTGCGTTCGTAGTGCGCCATGGGCGCTTGGGTGATGCATGGGATGTGCTCCGATGCCTCCCTGCCTGAAAGGCGACAACCCTATCCAGAAATCACGACAGGGTTTTGCGAAGGCAGACAGATTCGCCTGCCTGGCGAAAATCCCCCCGCTGGCCTGCGGCCAGTCGG
>CAIPGJ010000914.1 GCA_903864555.1 uncultured Pseudomonadota bacterium
CGGCATCAAGGGTGAATAATTTGCCATCGTGCTTGCCGTACGGACCGCTTGAGGTTCACTAGTCCTACAATTCGATCTATCCATATTTTGAGGCCCGCATGACACATGAACTCGCAGGCAAAGTCGCTTTGGTCACGGGCGCAGGCAAGAACATCGGCCGGGCCATTGCGCTATCGCTCGCCGATGCGGGCGCCGCCATTGCCGTCAATACCCGCTCATCACGCGCCGAGGCCGAGGCGGTGGTGAAGGAGATCCGCGACGCCGGCGGCAAGGCCGAACTGTTCATGGCCGACGTCATCGATGCGGTGGCGGTGCAGGCAATGGTCGAGGGCACGATGAAGACCTTCGGGCGCCTTGACATCCTGGTGCTGAATGCCTCGGTGCGCAAGGAAGTGCGGTTTGTCGACATGGACTTCGACGAGTGGCGGCGCATCCTGTCCACCTCGCTGGATGGCTCCTTCCATTGCATGAAGGCCTGCCTGCCGCACCTCATCGCCGCCGGCGGCGGCAACATCGTCACGCTGGCCGGTGACACGGCGCTCGACGGCGCCGTCGGCAAAGTGCACAGCTCGGCAGCCAAGAGCGGTCTTGCCGGCATGGGCCGTGCATTGGCCAAGGAGCTGGCGCAATACGGCATCCGCGTGAATTGCGTTTCCCCCGGCGCCATCAACACCAGCCGTCCCGCCCATCGCACGGCGCGCCCCGCTGTGCCCCCGGACATCCCGCTCGGTCGCTACGGCAAACCGGACGAGATCGCCGCCACCGTGCGCTTCCTGTGCGGCCCGGGCGGCGGCTTCATGACCGGGCAGGTGCTGCATGTGAATGGCGGCACCTTGCTCGGCAACTGATCCGGCAGGCCGGGCATGTGCCGCACTGCGGGCAGGATTCCGCCGACGTGCTGGCCGAGGCAGGTTATTCGGAGGCGGAGATCGAGGCGATGCGGGCCGATGGGGTGACTGAAGTGCGTGGGCTGAAGAAGGCGGCCTGATCAGGCTGAGTCAGGGAAGCAGTGATCAAGTCCCAAAGTAAAAAATGACTGAAAACTCCCTCTGAAGTGGGAGATTCTCAAGGTTCTTCACCGATTTCCGGGTAAGAAGGCGCGGTAAGTTCGGCATGGCTGCCGGTGTTAACCCCTTGTCACAAGGGGGCCGACTCGCGCGCAGCGCGAGCGGGGAAATTTTGACCAGCCGTGGGAATCTGCCCGCCTTTGTCAATCCTTGCCTTGAATCCCAAACCCTATTGTTGCTTTGAAGGCAGGTGCTGGAGGACATCCGGGACATCGACCTGGCAGAGACTGGCGCGCGACAAGGGCAGCGGTAGAAAAATCCCCCCGCTCGGCTTCGCCGCGTCGGCCCCCTTTGACAAGGGGGTAAACCTCGGTACTCCCCGGAAATCGGTGAAGAACTATTCTCAAGGGGGCTGTGCCCACTTGATCAGCTTCCCTTAGCCCACACGGCTAGCTCGCACGATGCAAGTCTGGAGGATGCGTCATCGCGGCCGATTGCAATTGCCGCACCAGCCTCAGCTCGTGAGCTTCCCCACTTTGCGCCGCAACCACTTCTCCATCAATGCCGCAATTTCCAGATTGTTTTTTTCCAGCATCATCATGTGGCCATTGCCCCGGATGCCCTGATCCTGCAGACGCACGAAATCGTTCTTCACGCCAGCCTGCTTCAGGAACTTCGAGGCCCCATGGTCGTACTGAGCGTGATAGGACGCCTCGGCCGTAAGGATGAGGATGGGAATGCCGGCGAGATGGGGCAAGCGGCGTGCCGGATTCTGTTGCAGCCAGGTACGGAACAAGCCCGGACCATCGGCATTTTTTTGCTGCACGATTTTCAGTTCGGCAGGATCGCTGACCGGCGGATCGAATGTGAGCGGCTCGCGAGATAGGCCGTAGGGACGCTCGACCTTCGGCCCCGGCTCCGGCGTGTCGTAGAACAGCGGCCCGTTGGGCTCAACCGACAGCAGGGCCTTTACCAGCTTCGGCCGCGCATCCGCCACGCACCAGCCAAAAGGTCCCGACTGCGAATGGGTCAGCAACGTCGCCGGCCCGATACGATCGAGCAGCGCAATCAAGGCCTGCACCGAGTGGCGCTCCTGCACGTCACGCCGCATGCCGATGTACTGGGAGGCGACAAACTGGTCGAACACCGGATCACCCCGCACCCCTGCCCCCGGCCATTGCGTGTGCAGTGGCGCCTGCGGCCAGTCGCCCTTGTGCGCGACATCGGTGAAGTGCTTCTCCAGATGCCCGAGGTCGAGCTTGAGCTTCGCCCCGTAATCCTTCTCCGAATACGGCGAGCGCCCGCGCCCGGGCTGGTCCACTACGTACACCGGCCAGCCTTTCTTCAGGAAGAAATCCGCCCAGCCCGGGCGACCGTCCGGCGTGCCGGTGAAATTGGTGCCCTGCTGTGCACCGCCATGCACCATGACCACGGGTAAGCGCGGCGCGACACCCTTGCGGAGCTCGGGAATCTGGTAGCGCACATACATCTGGCCGGACATGGCGGTCGGCTGCGCGGAATTGTCGTACTGTCCGCCAACGTAGAAAGTGCCCTGCTCCCGGATGCGCAGCGGCCACAGGGACGCCGCTTCGGTGTTGTCCTTGGTCATTCCAGATCCCCTTTGCAAGGTTCTCGACCTACTGAGTATCGAGGCAGGCGCTTTCCACATCATGGATCGAGGCTACCTGGATTTCGCCAGTCTCTACAAACTGCATCAGCCGGGTGCCTTCTTTGCCACGCGTGAGACCCGGTCTCGGGCAAGTCCTTGGCGTTCCTGACCGACAACACGACTTTGCCCACCATGACTATCGCTGCGCTTTACAAGAATCGGTGGCAGGTCGATACTAATTAAAAGTGCCTGACAATGCGAGGGGACACATCCCCTCGCGGTCCCCCAAGTCAGGGCGCCTGACGGCAATTCTGTTAGGCGCTCTAAGTAATTAGCAAAAAACACGCACCTGCCGGCCTCGCGCAACCGTTACCAGGAGAATGCCGCATGAAAAAATTCACGACCGCCTCTTCCTGCATCGCCTTGGGCCTTCTGGCATCAGCCGCCATGCCGGCACTTGCACAGTCAAACTACCCGGAACGTCCGATCCGCCTGATCGTGCCGTTCGCCGCTGGAAGTGCGACGGATACCTCGGCGCGCATCTACGGCGTCCAACTGGCCACTCAGATGGGCCAGCCGATGATCGTCGACAATCTCGCAGGCGCTGGCGGGGCAATCGGAATGCAAGCCCTGGTCAAGGCCAAACCAGACGGTTACGCCATCGCCTATGCCGGCGCCGGACCGCTCGCCATCAACCGCAGCATCACACCCAATCTGCCTTACGACGTGGAGAAAGAAGTCCAGGCCATCTCGCAGGCAATCACCTCCCCGCTGTTGCTTGCAGTAACACCGACATTGCCGGCCAAAAACGTCAAGGAACTGATCGCTTTGGCCAGATCGCGCCCTGGCCAGCTGTCCACCGGCTCGGCCGGTAGCGGGACGGTTGGTCACCTGGCAGGAGAATATTTCAAGAACCTCAGCAAAACCGACATCCTGCATGTGCCGTACAAGGGCGGCTCGCAGGCGGCAACCGACGTCATGTCGGGAAACGTGCAAATGCTTTTTGATCCGACCAGCAGCCTTGCCACACATGTAACCAGCGGCCGCTTGCGCGGCCTTGCCGTGACCGGATCGAGCCGCATCAAGGCATTTCCCAACCTGCCGACCGTAGCGGAATCCGGATTGCCAGGCTACGAAGTCACGACCTGGGGTGGTATCGTCGGCCCATCGGGCATCCCCAGGA
>CAIPGJ010000915.1 GCA_903864555.1 uncultured Pseudomonadota bacterium
CCGGCATGCTCGGGAGACCTTTGAGCCTGGCGCGGTGGCGCGGCAGACACTGGCGGTCTATCGCACGGTGGCCGCGGGTGTGCGGGAAAAAATGGATGGGACACCCAGTCGGGAACGCACTAGCCTGCCGCACTGAATGGACCGCAACGCTGAGATTCCCCGGGTGGCGCTGGCGACGGGCCTGATCGTGCCGCTGGCGGTGATCATGGGCGTGCTGCTGGTGAACCCCTTTGCGCCCACCACGATCGCCCTGGTCGGGTTGGTGTTCATGGTGATGGTTTTCCCGCTCTGGCTGCGCTGGCATCATCCTTTGCTGATCTGCCTTTGGAACGGGGCGTTCGTGGCGTTCTTTCTGCCGGGCCGGCCCCCGGTCTGGGTGGCACTGGCGGTGCTGGGCTTCGGCCTCGCGGTGTTGACGCGTTCGGTGAGTGCGCGCGCCAAATTCCTGACCGTGCGTTCAGTGACGCTGCCCTTGGTTATATTGGGGCTGGTGGTGCTGGTGACGATGGCGGTGCGCGGTGGCATTGGCGCGCGGTCGCTTGGCTCGGACATGTGGGGCTCCAAGCGCTACCTCACGGTGCTCGGCGCGATCTTTGGCTATTTCGCGCTGACTTCGCAGGCGATTCCCCGTGAGCGGGCCCAGTGGTATGCCGCTCTCTTTTTCCTCTCCGGAACGACCGCCATCCTCAGCGACCTCGTGTATGTGGCGGGCCCGTCCTTCTATTTCCTCTTCAACTTCCTGTCAGTGGACGTGGCGGCCAACCAGTTCCTGACCGTGGACACCCTGCGGCGGTTCACGGGCTTGGCGCAGCTTGCGCAGGCGGGTTACTGGTTCATGCTGCTGCGCTTTGGCATAGCCGGCATCTTCGACCTCCGGCGCGGCTGGCGGCTGCTGGTGTTCATCGGCCTGTTTCTATTGGGGCTGTTTGGCGGCTTCCGGTCCTCCATCATCCTGCTGGGTGTGCTGTTCCTGACGCAGTTTTGGTATGAGCGACTGCTCCGGACCAGGCTGTTTCCCATCGTGCTAGTCTGCGGTTTGTTGGTCGGCATGTTCGTCGTGGGCTATGCCGAGCGACTGCCACTCTCGATGCAGCGCAGTCTGACGTTCCTGCCCGTCAAAGTGCATCCCATGGCCCGTCAAGACGCGGAGGGCTCGCTACAATGGCGCATCTCGATGTGGAAGGTGGTCATCCAGGACGTGCCGCAATACCTCTGGCTCGGCAAGGGCTACATTTTCAGCAGCGTGGATCTGTTCTTGATCCATGAATCCATCCAGCGCGGATTCTTTGAGCTGTATGAAGAAACGCTGGTCACGGGTAACTACCACAATGGCTTGCTGACGCTGGTGGTGCCCTTCGGCTTGCCGGGGGCGGCGGCTTTCGGCTGGTTCCTCTTCGTCGGCTGGCGCGTGCTCCGCCGCAACTATCTTTACGGCGACGCCGACTTGAAAAGCATCAACACTTTCCTCATCGCCTACTTCAGCGCGCGGCTCTTCTTCTACGTCTTCGCTTACGGGCAATTCGATCTCGACCTCATGGTGTTCACGGGCGTGGTGGGATTGAGTGTTTCGCTCAACGGCGGCGTGTGCCGTCCACCCGGGCCCGGCCAGCCGCTGGCGTTGGCCCCAGCCCACGCTTGAAGCCATGCGCGTGGGGATCGACACCAACCCGCTGTATGTCACCCAAGCTGGCGTGGCGCGGTATGTGCGAGGGCTGTTGCAAGGACTGGCCTCGGTGCGGCCACTGGATTGTGAATGGCAGCCGGTGGCCTGGGAGGTGGAGAATCTCGCCTACGCGCAGCCGCAGCGGGCGCTCAAGACGATGTTCCG
>CAIPGJ010000916.1 GCA_903864555.1 uncultured Pseudomonadota bacterium
AGCAGCACTACTTCGTCAACGTGGCGCATCCACGCCCGCCACGCCAGATCGACCCGGCCAGCATCACGGTGCTGGTGCTGGAGGATGACAACACCACGCGCAATATCCTGGAGTTCATGCTGACGCGCGACCAGGGTTACCAGGTGCGCGTGGCCGCCGATGTGCCGGCCTTCGTCATCGCCATGCAGCGAAAGCCGATGCCCGATGCGCTCATCCTCGACCTGGAATTGCCGGACAACGTCAGCGGCTTCAACATCCTGGCCAAGATCCGCTCGCACCCGGCGCTGGCGCACCTGCCGGTGATCATCTTCACCTCGCATGCCGAACCGGGCCACCTCAATCGCGGCCTCACGCTGGGGGCGGATGCCTATCTGTCCAAGCCGGCCAAGGCGGGCGCGCTGGCGGCGGCGGTGAAGGCGGTGCTGGGCGCTGCGTGACAGCCTTGCTGCTGCTTCAGCGCGCGTCGAAGAATTCTCGCAGCAGCACCTGCTCCAGCCCGGCGTTGTCGGCCAGGCGTGCCGACAGCGTGATCTCGCGCCCCAGGCGGGCGGAGTGCCAGGAGAAATCCTCCTTCTCATGCTCGCGGATGATCTCGATCATCTTCTTCACGATGGCGATACGGATGTCGCTGTTCGCGCCCTTGCGCACTTCGATGCGCTGCGCGGTGCGGCGGCGGATGTCCTTGCTCCAGCCGTAGAAGAGGAATTCCGCAGAGTCATAGCCCAGCGTGTCCACCTGGAACACGCCGCCGCCCTTGGACGGGTCGTAACCGAAGACCTGCGAATTGGGCGCGGCAATGTTGGCCGCGACGATGCGGTTGCGGCGCGCGTTCTCATCCTCCACGGGCTGGGGCTGGGCATCGGCGCCCTGGGCGGCCACGCGGTCACGCCGGCGGGCATCGACCAAGGCGGAGAAGTCGCCCTGCGGCGCCGGGGGCGTGGCGGGGGCCGGGGTGGGGGCCGGCAAGACGGCCGGCGCCGATCGGGATGGCGCGCGCAGGGCCACCGGGTCGTTGGGCGGGGCGAGCGAGAAGTTGGTGGTGGAGGGGCTGCGCAGCACCGGTTCGGTGGTTCGTGATGCGGTGGATGGCGTTGCGGTCCGCGCCGGCGCGGACTTCGCCTGTGCCCGGGGTTGGCTCGCGCGCGGGGCCGGTGCCCGGGCCACCGGCGGCGCCGGTGATGAAGCCGAGGGTTCGACCAGCCGCAGCCGGAAGTTCTGCGTGGTCTCGCCCGGTTGCTGGTCCTGCTTCGGTGCTTGGACCACCCAGCCCCACAGCAGCAGCGCATGGATGAGCAATGACACGATCACCGCCAGCCAGATGACGGGCAGGGCGATCACATCCCCGCGCGGGCGCGCGGTGTAGGTGAAGCTCATGGTTGGGCCGGGTGCTGCAGGGGCATGGGCGAATCTTAACGCCCGTGGCTGGAGAGGGTGGGCTGGGTGCCTGGCGTTCTGACCTGGTTACCTGATAATAATGTGTATGCAGTTCCAATGATGGAAAGCATTAGCACGGTAAAGTGATATTAATGGAAGTGGTGTAAAGGGGTTGCGCGGCAATACCATGCCGACTTGCATTGATGGCTGACCGTGGTTTGAGATGGTGTTCGTCAAGGCTGCGGTGCCCGGCAAGCCGGACACCGCAGGTCCGCATCAGGGCTTCATGCCCAGCCGTTCGGCGGTCTTGCGTTCATCGACGGCGGTCTGGGCGGCCCACTTGAGGTAGTCCTCGGTGGGCATGTAATAG
>CAIPGJ010000917.1 GCA_903864555.1 uncultured Pseudomonadota bacterium
CTCAGTTCATCAGACGAGCGCGGCGGGGCGGGCGTCGAGTTGTCGTTCTCGAACTTCTTGCGCAGGTCCGGATCGGTGAGTGCCTGGGCGACGGCCCGATTGAGCGCGTTGACCAGAGTGGCTGGTGTGCCGCCGGCCGCGTAGAGCGTATAGGTGTTGCTCAGTTCATAGCCAGGCACGCCAGACTCCGCCACGGTGGGAACGTCCGGGTATTGCGGCATGCGCTGCGGCGTGGTGACGCCGACGGGGCGGATCTTGCCGCTCTTGATGCCTGCGAGTCCGGACAGGTAGGAGGCGATGTAGGCATCAATGCGGCCCGAGGTCAGGTCAAGCATGGCCGGTGCCGCGCCCTTGTAGGGTACATGCGTCATGTCCGCATCGGCCGAGAACGCGATCAGTTCCATGCCCAGGTGGGTCACCGAACCGACGCCGGTCGAGCCATAGGTCAGCTTGCCCGGGTTCTTCTTGGCGGAGTCGATCAGGTCCTTCACCGACTTGACCGGGGAATTCACCGGCACATAAAGCAGGTAGGGCTGCGAACTCATCTGGGCCACCGGGGCCAGCGCCGTGCGCACGTCCCTTTCAAACTTCTTGAACACCGTGTTGATGGGCAGTGAGCCGCCGGTGCTGAGCAGGGTGTAGCCGTCAGGGGCGGAACTGATGGTGATGTTCACCGCAAGAATGCCGTTGGCGCCGCTGACGTTTTCAACGAGCACCGGGGCGGGCAGGTTTTCGCTCATCTTGGTGGCCACCGTGCGGGTGATGAAGTCGAGGCCGCCGCCGGCCGTGACCGTGGTCATCATCTTGATCGGCTTGGACGGAAAGTTCGGCGCGATCTGGCGCTTTTCCTGGGCCATGGCCGTGGTTGCGAGGGCACAGGCCGACAGCGCCAGCGCGGCGTGTTGAATCAGGGTGCGGGTTTTCATTGTCATTTCTCCTTGGCCGGAACTGCCGGACCGGCGGATTCCAATGCAGGGGGTATCCAGCATTGATTGCGGGGCGCAATGGGTGTGGTTTGCGCCCCGGCCGGCAGCGGAATCAGTGGCTCAGACGTCGGCGGCGCTCACTTCGATCGAGCCGCTGGTGACCTTGCCCTTCATGAGCTTTTCGTGCGCCAGTGCGTGCAGGCGCTCCATGTTCATCTGGAAGCGGCCATCGGCATCAAGGTCGGCGGTGTCCGGGTTCACGTCCTCGAGCGCGCCGGCGGTGAACCTGCAGGTCACCTTATTGTCGCCGACACCGATCTCGCAGGTGACGCTGCCGTCAGCGGCGGCCGTGTAGCTTTCCGTGAACTTGATTTCCATGATTTCTTCCTGATGTGTTGGGTGTGTTGATGTGTTAGGCGTGTTGATGAATATGTGCGGCGTGGAGCATCGAAAATTGCGCGGCAGAACTATATCATCCGCGGCCGTCTCAGCCCCAGTCGGGCGGTGGCGGGGCGCCAGAGTGGGGTATCGCCGTGGCGTACGGGAATTCCGTCCGCATCGCATAATACGGGCACAGGCAGCGTCGCCACTGTTGATAAGACTGACGCTGTGATTGCGACGGCGCCCCACCCGGGAGGTGCCGCAGACAAAAAGGAGAGAGCCCGCATGACGTCCAGCACCCAGCCCGCACCAAGCCCCGTGCTTCGCTACGAAACCCGTGACCGCAAGGCCTACATCACGCTGAACCGTCCCCGGCAGATGAATGCGCTCAGCAGCGAGCTGATGGATGCGCTTGATTCCGCGCTGCTCGCGGCCGAGGCCGATGGCGAAGTCCTTGTCATCATCATCACGGGCGAGGGCGGCAA
>CAIPGJ010000918.1 GCA_903864555.1 uncultured Pseudomonadota bacterium
ATTGCGGCGAGTGCTTTCGTGCAATGCCGCATCGCCCTGCATCTCCCCTTCTATCTCGAGGTCGGGGGCCATCCGGTTGATGATGCCCAGGGCGGTGCGCATCTTCTGCGCCGACCCGGCATTGCTGCTGCCGAAGGAGGAATGCGACAGCAGCGCCGCCTTGGGCTCGATGCCGAAACGGCGTATTTCCTCTGCCGCCAGCAGCGTCATCTCGGCGATCTGCTCGGCGCTGGGGTCGGGGTTCACGTAGGTGTCGCAGATGAACAGGGTCCGCCCTTGCAGCACCAGCAGATTCATGGCGTAGTAGTTATGCGCACCTTCGCGACGGCCTATCACCTGGTCGATGTAGTGAAGGTGCAGGTCATAGCTGCCGAAGGTGCCACAGATGAGTCCGTCCGCCTCGCCCATGTGCATCAGCATGGTGCCCACCAGGGTAAGGCGCCGGCGCATTTCGATCTGCGCATACTGCACCGACACGCCACGCCGCTCGGTGAGGCGATGGTATTCGGTCCAGAACTCGCGGTAGCGTGGGTCCCAGTCGATGTTGACCACTTCGAAATCGACGTCCGGGCGGATGCGCAAACCATAGCGCTCGATGCGGCGCCTGAGTACTTCCGGCCGGCCGATGAGGATGGGTCGAGCCAGCTTTTCGTCGACAACCACCTGCACTGCACGCAGCACCCGCTCGTCCTCCCCCTCGGCGTAGACGATGCGGCGCTTGGGACCGCTCTTGGCCGCGGTGAACAGCGGCTTCATGATGAGCCCGGAGTGATAGACGAACTGCTGCAGCGAGGTACGGTAGGCGTCCATGTCCTCGATGGGACGCTCGGCCACGCCCGACTCCATGGCCGCCTTGGCCACCGCCGGCGCGATCACGGTGATGAGCCGGGGATCGAAGGGGCTGGGAATGAGGTACTCGGGGCCGAACTTGGGGTTCTGGTCACTGTAGCTGACCATGTCGGATTTCTCCGCTTTGGCCAGCTCGGCAATGGCGTACACGGCGGCGAGCTTCATGGGCTCGTTGATCTGCGTCGCTCCGACATCCAGCGCGCCGCGGAAGATGAAGGGAAAGCACAGCGCGTTGTTCACCTGATTGGGATAGTCGGACCGGCCGGTCGCGATGATGGCGTCGGACCTCACGGCCTTCACCAGTTCAGGGAGTATTTCCGGCTCGGGATTGGCCAGTGCGAAGATCAGGGGATTGATCCCCATGCGCTTGACCATGTCCTGCTTGAGCACGCGACCGGCGGACAGACCGAGAAATATATCCGCCCCGCTGATGATGTCGTCCAGGGTGCGCGCGTCGGTTTCGCGTGCATAGCGTGCCTTGTTGTCGTCCATTTCCTGCTGGCGGCCCTTGTAGACCACCCCGGCAATGTCCGATATCAGGATGTTTTCCATCTGCAGGCCCATGGAGACGAGCAGGTCCAGGCAGGCCAGCGCAGCCGCGCCAGCACCGGAGCAGACCAGCTTTACCTTGCCGATTTCCTTCCCGACCACGCGCAGGCCGTTGTAGACGGCGGCACCGACAATGATCGAAGTGCCATGCTGGTCATCATGGAAAACCGGGATCTTCAGCCGCTCGCGCAGCTTGCGCTCGACGTAGAAGCATTCAGGGGCCTTGATGTCCTCCAGATTGATGCCGCCGAAGGTGGGCTCGAGCGCGGCGATGATCTCCACCAGTTTGTCGGGATCGAGTTCGTTGACTTCAATGTCGAAACAGTCGATGCCGGCAAACTTCTTGAACAGAACCGACTTGCCTTCCATGACGGGCTTGGCCGCCAGCGGACCTATCGCCCCCAGGCCCAGCACCGCCGTGCCGTTGGTGATGACACCGATGAGGTTACCGCGCGCGGTGAGGTTGCGGACTTCGGAGGGATCCTTGAAGATTGCTTCACTGGCCGCGGCAACCCCGGGTGAGTAAGCCAGCGCAAGGTCGCGCTGGTTGGTCAGGCCCTTGGTGGGCGTGACGGAGATCTTCCCCGGCCTGGGCAGGCGGTGATAGTCGAGTGCACTTCGCTTTTGCGCCTCGTCCATAATGGCTTCCGAAAAATGATTGCGTTATTGTCTTCGCGGGATGCCCATGCATTATAGCCACCACTTCTTTCAATTTAGACCATTGCACGAGTCCCGGTTGACAGCGAGGGATTTGTTGCAATGAAGCCAGATCCACGACTGAGATCCCACGCCGGCGTAGCGGCGAGGATGGCGGAGATCCAGCCCTTTCACGTGATGGAAATGATGGAGCGCGCCCGGCAACTGGAATCTGCAGGGCGCAGCATCATCCACATGGAAATCGGGCAGCCCAATTTCGGTGCACCACCGCAGGTCATTGCGCAGGCGGTGCGCGCCATGCAATCCGATACCCTGGGTTACACGACCACCCTGGGGATCCCGGCATTGCGCGAGGCCATCGCCGCACACTATGCCAAACAGTATGGCGTGACAATTGCGCCGAAACGGGTGGCGATCACCGCCGGTGCTTCCGGCGCTTTCGTCATTGCCATGGGTGTGCTGGTCAATCCGGGCGACGAAGTGCTGATGCCTGATCCCTGCTATTCCTGCAATCCCAATTTCGTGCGAATGTTCGACGGCATCCCCGTGTTCATGCCGGTCGATGAAACCCAAAACTACCAACCGGTGCTGGCCGATGTGCAGCGCAGGTGGACAGCACGCACCCGAGGCGTGTTGCTGGCCTCACCGTCGAACCCCACGGGCACAGTGATGTCCCGGCAGGACATTCGCGCCATTGCCGACTGGGTGCATGCCCAAGGCGGTTTTGTGATCATGGATGAGATTTACCAGGGGCTGGTCTACGACGAGCCATGGGCCACCGCCGCATCGCAATCATCCGACATCTGGATCATCAACAGTTTCTCAAAGTACTTTGGGATGACCGGCTGGCGCCTGGGCTGGATGCTGGTCCCGGAATACCGCATGCCAGAGGTGGAAAAACTGGCCCAGAATGCCTTCATCTGCCCCCCGGCACCAGCCCAGCAGGCAGCCTTGGCTGCGTTCCAGCAGGACACGCTGGAAGTGCTCGAGCGGAGGCGAGTGGAACTGCAGTGCCGGCGTGATTTCCTGCTGCCAGCACTGGCTGACCTGGGCTTCAGGATTACCTCAAAGCCTGCCGGCGCGTTCTATGTCTATGCCGACTGCGCGGCATTCAGCGATGACAGCAGCGCGCTGGCGATGGACATTCTCGAGAATGTTGGAGTTGCCATCACCCCAGGAGTGGATTTCGGCAATCATCGGGCCGCCCGGCATGTGCGATTCGCTTATACACGCTCGATGGAAGAACTCGAGGAGGGCATAACTCGACTGTCGCGCCTGCCGATCAGATAGGCCGCTTGGCCACCACTTCGGCAATTGCCGCAGAACGCGAGGGCTGGGTTTCAGAGCGGCGCAGCACTTGTTCCATGCGATTGCGTTCCGCCATCACCTTCTGGGCATAGGCATTTTCTGGATCACCGAATGCGCCGGCATACAACTGCAGGCCGGCCTGCAGCCCACCGCCTCGGCGTATGCAGTCCTTGAGGATCTGGGCACCGACGAAAATGTTGGTGGATGGTTCCAGCACTGCGTCGATTCCACCGAAGGCTGCCAATCTGGCCTTGTGATGTTGGGGCATTACCTGCATCAGGCCCTTTGCCCCCATTTCGCTTTCGGCAATGGGGTTGAAGCGTGACTCGACTGCAATCACGGACAGGATGAGCACCGGGTCCAGGCCCAGTTTGCGCCCCGTGTCGTTTGCCACCCCCACAAGGTCCTCCAGCGCATCGCGGGCAATCCGGTAACGCTGCGACAAGTGCGCGATGAGTGCGTAGTGACGGGCGTCCGGCTTTCCCGCAGACTCAACTGGATCAACCGGATCCGCAGCAACTGCAGCAACTGCAGCAACCAGATTGCTAGCAGACAAAGCCGGTAAGTATGCTGATATCAGAAAGAGTGGGAGCAAGGCTAGTCCAACCAAAGCCATCCCGTTACGAAGGACCAGGAGTGGCCTTCTACATCGCGCCAGCCATTGGGTGAAATGCTGCTCTGCGTTCATGCTTAACCTCCGTATCCACCAAGCGGCCACGGCAATTGCCGGCACATGAATGCCAGACTTACCCAAAGCACAACTTACTGAATTATTTCGCTTTTCTCCGAAGCACTATGGAACAAGGCTCCGGACCGGTGACCAGAGAAGGTCACAACTGATAGCCCTGAATGGCTATCTTTGCCAAGCACTGCTGTACCCGTTTGAGTATCAGGCGCTTCTATAGATAAAACGCTATTCTAATGAAATAGTTAAGCGATTTCAAGCCCTACGATGGCCATCACGAAAGCATTCTATTGTGCACGTGAGAGTCCAAGCCAACGAAAAGAGCCCGGTTGGACTGCCTAATGACCTAATAGTCTAATCAAGTCACTCGGCTATCCAACCGGGGGATATCCCTTGAAGCTGAATGTCTGCGGATCAGCCCTTGCAGGCTGTCCGCAGTCCATTCAAAACCCTAAGGCCTTGAGCCGGTCGGGAAAGGCCACGCCGCAGCAGGGTTCAGGGCGGTACGCGCCCCGGGGGCAGCTGCTGTGGACGGAGCTGAAGACTCCGATACCACCGCTTTTGCCGCCGCTACTGCGGGCTTTCTAGCCTTCTTTGCCGGCTTCTTGGTCGCTTTCTTTTTTGCGGGCTTCTTCTTAGCCGGCTTTTTGCCGGCTTTTTTTGAGGCCGCTTTCTTTTTCGCGGGTTTTTTAGCCGCTTTCTTCTTTTTCGCAGCCTTCTTCTTCGCAGCCTTCTTTTTCGCAGCCTTCTTTTTCGCAGCCTTCTTCTTGGCTGGTTTCTTAGCGGCCTTCTTTGCTTTCTTCTTCGTTGCCATGGTTACTACCTCCATCAAGAGTTAAAGGACAACATTAGGAAACCCACCCGTGCGGGCATGGGCTATCCGGCCGACAGGGAAAAATCCCTTCCAGCCGAATTTCTCGCCTGCTCCAGCATGGAGCAGGCATGGAAAGGCCGCGGCCTTTCCCAATTCGGATCGACAGCAAGTCTTTTCAAGCATCGTATGTATCGGGTAGGAACCAGTGATAGCTCTGGAGGGCCTGCGTTGAACAGCGTGGGAGTGCTACTCATGAAGTCAAAGCTGGACAGGTCTTTGTAAAACTCGATCGCCCGCGCTTCGCGGTCGATCTCGAGGAGGGACTGTCCCATTGGCTTACGCACGCCTTCGTCAAGGACCGAGATGGTGAATTCCTTTACTCCAACCCCGGAGGATGCCTTGCGGGTGACAGCCTGCGATGCGCGCGCTTCTGCTCGCTTCTGGCGGTACAGGACATAGGAACGAGCAACTTCGTGCTCTCCGGAACGCATCAAGGCCAGTTCAACCTGATCCTGAATATCCTCGATATGGAACGTACCGCCGCCTGCCTGGCGATGGACCAGAGCGTTCACCACCAAGTCTGTGAGACTAGCGACCAGCTCCCTGATGCGGGCCGAGGCGGCACCCTGCCCGCCCTCTACAGCGAGGAAAGCCCTGGTCATCGCCACTGATATTTTTGATGGCTCGAATACGACCACGGCGCCATTGCGCCGAATCACCTTGCCATCGGAACTGGAAGCAGCAACCGGGGCTGTACTACCCTGCGATTCCGCATGTGCGCCCATGATGGCGGAGGCGGTTGCTACTTCTGCAGAAACTTGCATCGGCGGTCTCCTCAATTCTGGCATCAGCTGATTTCCGGTCCACTTTTACGCATTACCTGCGGAAGACTGGTTGCCGATCCAGCGCCTGCGCATGTCCACTGTTTGATGCAACGGTGCTGGAGTACCACTCACTCCAAACCACAATATATAGTAGCTCACACAGGGACTGCAACTAATTCTAGTTGCGAGGTTTTGAAGTTGCAAGCAATTTCCCGCCACAGAATGCATTGCAAGTGCCGCCAAGGGCAGCCAAGCAGGTTGGACTGGCGTGAAGGCGCCACTGCGCCAGCCTAGGCACGCTCAGCGAAGGAAGGAACGAAACAGCAACCAGTCGAAGCAGGGACCGGGATCGGTCTTTCGTCCGGGTGCTATGTCCGAATGACCTACCACGTCACTGATGGGATAAGCAGACTGCAATAGTGTCACCAACTGGGCAAGGCAACGGTACTGGACTCGTTCGTAGGGCAAATCCTCGCTGCCCTCAAGTTCGATGCCAATGGAGAAATCGTTGCACCTTGGCCGGCCTGCCCACTGCGATGCACCAGCATGCCATGCACGCTGACAGCAAGGGACGAACTGAATCAGCGCACCGTCTCGACGTACGTAGAAGTGAGACGAGACCCGCAACCCAACCAGACCAGCATAGTAAGGGTGTGCACCAGTGTCCAAAGTGTTCGTGAAAAGCTCCGCCACCTGATTGCCGCCGAATTCACCCGGCGGCAGGCTGATGCAATGTATGACGAGCAGCGATATGACAGTGCCTGAAGGCCTGGCATCACAATTGGGCGAATCCACCCTGCGGGCCTCGTCAACGCGTCCTTTGGCGTCCAGATTCATGCCTGGCGATCCGGAACTACTGTATCCCCAGCCGGGCCATTCGGTAGCGCAGCGCCCGGAAGGTGATTCCGAGCAATTTGGCCGCGGCCGTGCGATTGAACCGCGTCTGGGAAAGCGCCTCAAGTATGGCCTCGCGCTCAACCCGGTCAAGGTAGGCCTGGAGCGGCCATTTGCCATTCCCCCCTGCGTCGGCCGGACCTCCGCCTCCTGCGTCCAGCCTCGGGGGCTGCAATTGAAGGTCGTCAGGCACGATTTCATCGGCATTGGCAAGCGCAACGGCCCGCTCGAGGACGTTCTCGAGCTCACGCACATTCCCCGGAAAATCGTAATCCGCGAGAGCCTCCTGAGCAGCGACGGACAATGTCGGAACCGAACTTCGGGACGTATCTGCGAATCGCGCAAGAATGGCGGCCGCAAGTACGGGAATGTCTTCCTTGTACTCCCTCAAGGAAGGCATGCGCAACTCGATCACGGCCAGCCTGTAGTAAAGATCCTGCCGGAAACGACCATCCTCCACTCGTTTGACAAGGTCCTCATGAGTGGCACAGATGACGCGCACGTCCACACCATCTTCTGCTGTTGCCCCGATCTTCCGAATGCGCTTCTCCTGGATTGCGCGCAGCAGTTTCACCTGCATGGAAAGAGGCAACTCTGCGATCTCGTCCAGAAACAGGGTGCCCCCGCTGGCTGCCTGGAAAAAACCGTCACGGTCGGACTCGGCGCCTGTAAACGCACCCTTCCTGTATCCAAAAAACTCACTCTCCATGAGGTTCTCTGGAATTGCCCCGCAATTGACAGGCACGAAGGGCTGTCCACGACGGCCACCCTGCTCATGGATGAGGCGGGCCGCTAGCTCCTTGCCGCTTCCGGACTCCCCCGTGATGTATACCGGCGCCTGGCTTCTGGCAACCCGCTGGATCATTCGCCTTGCCTGCTCTACAGGCAGGCTATCGCCAAGCAGGTCGCTGGCGCCACCATCGCTGGACGTGCGTGCCGCGGGCAGTGAAAGCGCCGACTTTACGAGCGTGCGCAACTGCCCCAGGGACAGCGGCTTGGTCAGGTAATCAAATGCCCCTGCCTTGAGTGCAGCCACGGCATTCTCGGCAGTGCCATGCGCAGTAATCACTGCAACAGGTACGTCGGCACAATCACTGCCGATGTACCTTACAAGTTCGAGCCCGTCGCCATCAGGCAAGCGCATGTCTGTGAGGCAAAGATCGAAATGCCTGCTTTGCAGGATCGCCTTCGCATCCCCTACAGACTGCGCGGATTCGACGGTAAGCCCCATGCGTAGCAGGGAAAGTTCGAGGAGCTCCCGGATGTCGGCTTCATCATCAACTACGAGGACGGCAGGAACAGCTCCGGCGACAGGCCGCCGGTCGGTCTTTTCACTGCGCTTCACTTCCGATTGAGTCGCCATAAGATTCTGAAAATCGCCCCACCAGGTCGGTCGATATACTCAAGTCTGGCCCCGTTGGCAGCGCACAGTTCGCGCGCTATGTAGAGCCCCAAACCCGTGCCACCACTGTAAGTCGTGAAGAAAGGCTCAAAAAGCTGGGTTTGCAGACTCTTCTGCACGCCTTCCCCATCATCAACAACGTCCAATTCTAGCCGCCCCCCTTGGATGAACGCGGAAATCTTCACGCTCGAAGGCAGCTTGCGGCTATGCCGCCACGCGTTCCTGACAAGATTCCATACAACGCGGTTGAAGTGCACGGGATCGAAATCGACGCGCAGGCCGGCATCGATTTTGATTTGCAGCGCCTCCGCTCCAATCTTCTCCGTCTGTACAAACTCATCAACGAACTGATGCATGAATTCCTGCAGGGCGATACTCTCCTGCTGCACCCGGTCACGCTTGGAAAGCTCGAGCACGTCCCTGACCATGCGATCCAGGCGAAGGGCGTTTTCTCGGATGATTCGGATCAGCCGCGCACTTGCCGCGCTGGCCGCATCCTCCTGAAGCAAATCACCTGCATGCGTAATAGCCGACAAGGGATTGCGAATCTCGTGGGCAATGTTGGCGGTGAGCCTGCCAAGTGCAGCCAGCTTCAGCTGCTGCGCATGCTCCTGTATGCGAGACTGGTCCTCAAGGAAAACGAGGGCAAAGCTGCCCCCGTCCACGCCGGCGGCGACGAATCTTGCCCGGACATGCTTACCGCTCTCCGGAAATCCGAGGGTGACGACGGAAGGCCCCCCACCATCGCGCCACTGCAGCAGGCATTCAGCAAGGTCCGATGAATAATTCTCGATTTGGTCCAGCTCCGGGGCAGGCCGGCCCATCAGGCCGCTGACAGCAGGATTCTGCTGACGCACCAGCCCGTTTGAATCGACCACGAGAATGGCATCCTGCACATCCTGAATGACCAACTGGTTGATTTTCAGCTGATTGGCTAAATCTGTGCCACGCTGGCGTGCGACCCTCTCATTCATGATGACGCGTTGCGCCAGCTGATTCGTAATCAGCGCCGTAACAAAACAGCCAATGGCCAACAGCCCTGGCTGAAAGTAGTTGGCAGTGCTGACGTCATGAATAAGTATCCAGTAGGACTGCTCCAGGAGCAGGGCAATCGATGCAACCGCCGCATAAAAAAGCATCAGGGCGCCGCCGCTGACCAAGGCGGCAGCGGCCAGGGAGATCAAAAGCATCACCCCTATCCCGCTCCGAATGCCACCAGATGCATACATCATCACGGTGAGCGACGCGATGTCGGACAGCACATGAACGGAAAGCTGCAGGTCAAAGTAGACAGGCCATTTGCGGAGTGCCGCCTGAAAGACAATCGTTGCCCCCAGGTAGAGACCCGCAGTAAGCAGAAACAAGGGGCGCTCATGGCTCCCCAGGTTGAGCAGGTCGCCATAGATCAGCGCCGCCAGCAGGAACACCACAGCCAGGGAGAGGCGATAGAAATTGAAATACCGCAGAGAAACCCAGAATGACTCGATGGCATTCATGGAGCCGTAAGCCGCTCCCTGTAGGGAATACATCGAATGCGGCACGTCAGGAATCCGGTCGGCGAAGGTGCTCTTCGCTACAACAGTATCCATCTCCGTTGGGCTTGGCCTCGCTGAGGGGCAGGTGAACACCGCACCAGCAACTTACCATCGATTCTGGAGGGGCCGATCTGATGGAGGACGCCGACGAATCCCGCCTGCGAGTGCGCTTCAGAGATGCGAGCAGTACCAGAACCGCCACTAAGGCACATGCAAGCATTAGCACTTTGGCCAATCACGCCCCCATTCCTGCGCAAACACAAGCGACTATATGTGTCGCTGGAAATGTCGGGAGAAGTGAAATGGTCGGGGTGAGAGGATTCGAACCTCCGACTCCTGCGTCCCGAACGCAGTACTCTACCAGGCTGAGCTACACCCCGAATTGTTGCTATCCGGGAGGGCTGGGCTGACATCAACGCATCACAAGCCGTTCATGTATTCGCAAAGTCATCGGACGGAAGCAGCCCCATATACTATCAGTACGGCACATCCCCCACAACCGTGAGAAAAGACCCCGACCTGGCGGGAATGACAACACCCCTTCAGTAACGTCGGTCGACTGCAAACCTTGCAAGGCTGGTCAGGCATTTCTTGTAGTCCGAATCAGGCAGCAAGGCGATGGCCGTGATTGCCTGCTCGGCCTCCCGGCGTGCAGCAGCGCAGGCGTATTCAAGTGAACCCGTTGCCTGGATCGCCGCCAAGACACCCTCGAATCCCTCCCGTCCACCATGCTCGATCGCATTGCGCACGAGGCTTGCATGCTCGGGTGAACCGGTTTGCAGCACATGTATCAGCGGCAACGTAGGCTTGCCCTCATTCAGGTCATCACCCAGATTCTTGCCGGTCGCTGCGGCATCTCCAGAGTAGTCCAGCACATCGTCGATCAACTGAAAAGCAGTGCCCAGGTGCATTCCGTAGCGAGCCAGTCCACCCTCTATGTCCGTAGGCGCCTTGGCCACTATGCCGCCAATCTGGCCAGCCGCCTCAAACAGCTTGGCCGTCTTGCGATGGATTATGCGCAGATACCCGGCTTCCCCGATATCGGGATTGCGGGCGTTGAGAAGCTGAAGAACCTCTCCCTCTGCAATCGCATTAGTGGCGTTGGCCAGCACTTCCATGACCCGCATGTCCCCGACTGAGACCATCATCTGGAAGGCCCGCGAGTACAGAAAATCACCGACCAGCACGCTGGCGGCGTTGCCGAACTCCGTATTCGCGGTCTTGCGACCTCGCCTGAGATCGGACTCGTCCACCACGTCGTCATGCAGTAATGTGGCGGTGTGTATGAACTCCACTACTGCCGCAAGATCTATGTGAGAGGCGCCAGCGTAACCCGATGCGCGCGCAGCCAGTATCACCAACGCCGGCCGGAGGCGCTTGCCCCCCCCGCCGATAATGTGATCCGCAACCAGCCCCACCAAAGCGACATCGGAGGAAAGCCGCGCCCGGATCTGCCGATCCACGGCCTCCATGTCGGCAGACACCACTGAACGAATGAAATCAGGCTGCAAGATCCAGATCTTCCGATGCACAAAACATTATTTAATTCATAGTATTATGACGTTGACCGCGTGCCAAGCTACAGTTTCAGCGAGCACTCCAGTCACACGGTTTCTAGAATACCATGGGAGGCTTGTTCGTTTGGTCCTGGCTGACGTATAATTGTTGGTTCTCAAAGCAATTCGGAGCAGGTCATGTACGCTGTAATCAAGACCGGCGGAAAGCAATACCGCGTCAGCGAAGGCGAAAAACTAAAAGTCGAAAGTCTTGTTGCCGACGTTGGCAGCGAACTGGTTCTGGACAAGGTTCTCGCTTGTGGGGAAGGTGAGTCCGTGAAGATCGGAACCCCTCTGGTTCAAGGCGCCCAGGTGAAAGCCCGGGTCGTGGCGCATGGCCTCGGCGTCAAAGTCAAGATTTTCAAGCTTCGCCGCAGAAAGCACTATCAGAAACATCAGGGGCACAGGCAGGCTTACACCGAGATTGAGATCACCGGCATTTCGGCCTGATCTTCCAGGAGAAAATTCATGGCACACAAAAAAGCAGGCGGGAGTTCCCGCAACGGGCGCGACTCTCATTCGAAACGTCTAGGCGTGAAGCGCTTTGGCGGTCAACTGGTCAGCGCTGGTGAAATCATCATCCGCCAACGGGGCACACGCGTTCACCCGGGCGATAATGTCGGCATCGGCCGGGACCACACCCTTTTCGCAACGGCTGAAGGCACGGTGCTTTTCACCACAAAGGGCGCTGCAGGTAAGCACTTCGTGAGCATCGTCACCGCATAAAAAACAAGGAGCCTCCCGAAAAGCCCTGTCGATACCGATGGGGCTTTTTGTTTTTTGCAGCCATGAAATTCATTGACGAAGCAAAAATTGAAGTAGCCGCAGGAAAAGGGGGCGACGGCGCCGTGTCTTTCCGGCGCGAGAAGTTTATCCCGCGGGGTGGCCCTGACGGCGGAGACGGCGGGCGCGGCGGAAGTATTCATGCCATCGCCGACCGAAATATCAATACGCTCGTCGACTACCGTTTCGCAAGGTTGCATCGCGCGAGAAATGGCGAAAGAGGTCGGGGAGCACAGTGCAATGGGGCTGGCTCCGAAGACATCGTGCTTAGGATGCCCGTGGGTACGGTAGTCACAGATGCCGAAACCGGTATGATGGTTGCGGATCTCGCACATGACGGTCAAACCGCCCTCCTCGCCCGAGGCGGAAACGGAGGCATGGGCAATGTCAATTTCAAATCCAGCACCAATCGGGCTCCAAGGCATGCCACACCAGGCGGCGAGGGAGAACACCGCTTCCTGAGATTGGAACTGAAAGTGCTCGCTGATGTAGGTCTGCTCGGTTTGCCGAATGCCGGCAAGTCGACGCTTATCAGGTCGATATCCAGCGCCCGTCCGAAAGTGGCTGATTACCCTTTTACGACCCTGCATCCGCATCTAGGCGTCGTGCGTGTCGATGAAGGAAGAAGCTTTGTTGTTGCCGACATTCCCGGACTGATAGAAGGGGCCGCAGAGGGGGCTGGACTGGGACATCAGTTCCTGAGACACCTCACTAGAACCGAGTTGCTGCTGCATATCGTGGATATCGCCCCCCTGGATCCGGACGCAGATCCTGTGCGAGATGCCGCAACCATCGTGGAAGAGCTGAAGAAGTATGACCAAGAGCTCTACCGCAAGCCACGCTGGCTGGTTTTGAACAAGATAGACATGATCCCTGATGAGTTGCGTGCGGATACGGTCTCCAGCTTCATCAAGGCAAGCGGCTGGGAGGGCAGAACCTTTCTCGTATCTGCAATCAAGGGGGAGGGATGTTCGTCATTGACTGGAGCCATCATGGAGCACCTGGATGTGCTTCGCGCCGACAAGGAGAAAGCCCTTGAAGGCTAGGCGACTGGTCATCAAGGTTGGAAGTTCTTTGGTCACAAATCATGGCCAAGGTCTGGATCGCCAAGTCATTGCAGGCTGGGCTCGTCAGATTGCAGTCCTGCGTGAATTGGGCCATCAGGTGATAGTCGTTTCCAGCGGAGCAATTGCAGAAGGCATGCAGCGCCTGAACTGGAAACGTCGGCCCCATACCATCCATGAATTACAGGCGGCGGCGGCCGTCGGACAGATGGGGCTTGTAGAGGCTTACGAGTCATGCTTCCGAGATTTTGGCCTCAGAACTGCGCAGATCTTGCTGACTCATGCAGACCTGGCAGACAGGGAGCGGTATCTGAATGCCAGATCGACCTTGCTGACCCTTCTGGAACTCGGCATTGTCCCCATCATCAACGAGAATGACTCTGTCGTCACCGATGAGATCAAATTTGGCGACAACGACACTCTGGGGGCCTTAGTGGCCAACCTTGCAGAGGCGGATTGGCTTGTCATTCTGACTGACATTCCTGGTCTATATGAGGAAGACCCGAGAAAAAATCCTCAAGCCAAACTTGTGAAAAGCGCACTTGCTTCGGACAGCAAACTCGGCGAGATGGCCGGGGGCTCAGGATCGGCAATCGGCAAAGGCGGCATGATCACTAAGGTGCAGGCAGCAGTTCGTGCTGCACGAAGTGGGGCCGATACCATCATTGCCTCGGGACAGGCCGACGACGTGCTGATCCGCTTGGTACAGGGGGAATCTGTTGGAACTCACTTAAGAGCAGACACATCCCCTCTGGCAGCCAGAAAGCAATGGCTGGCCAATCATGTGCAAATTGCAGGTCAGGTTCATGTTGATAGTGGCGCAGCAAAAGCCATAACGATCGAAGGGCGCAGCTTGCTGCCAGTCGGCGTCGTCTCAGTAGTAGGAAATTTCCAGCGAGGTGCAATCGTGTCGTGCATAACCCCGGATGGAGCAGAAATTGCCAGGGGACTTGTGAACTACAGCGCGCTGGAGATACAGCGGATCGCTGGCAAGAGTTCGTCTGAACTGGAATCCGTGCTCGGATATCTGGATCAATCGGAACTGATTCACCGGGACAATCTAGTCCTCTTGTGAATCACTTCAATATCAGGCTCAGGGCCTCAACGCTCGAAACCACCACGTCGTATATTCCTGATTGCATCTGACACGGATGTGACGCGGGCCAGTCGCGGACAAAAATACTCCCTGGCAAGTTCGTTATGGTGACTCCTGAGGTTGGCTGCATAGCCCCCCCAGGCTGAAGCGCGGGCGACACCCCAAGTCTTGTCTGACTTTCCGATAGCGTAGAGTTTTCTTTCCCGCGTTTCGCAGCGGACTCCCTCGAAGCTGACGTTCTCCCCTCCGGACTGGCTCCTGGCAACCATCACATACCGGATCACGCCATCCTGACCAATATCTATTGAGGTCGCATCAACGGCCACCTCGAACGACTTCATAGACTCCAGCGGAATTCTGATCATGTTTTCCGACTTGGGAAAAGGTGGCAAACGCAAGCCCTGCTCGACCCACGGCTTTTCCTCTGAATCGTCAGACTGTGTCTGCCCCATGACGAAACCGCTGTGAAATAACAATGCGA
>CAIPGJ010000919.1 GCA_903864555.1 uncultured Pseudomonadota bacterium
CGTGCTACCGGCCTGGACGCGGTAGAGTGGGCGCGTAGAATGGAAAAACTGGGGGCAGGCGAGATTTTGCTCACCAGCATGGACCGGGATGGAACCAGGGAAGGCTTCGATATATCCCTGACTCGTGCGGTATCCGAGGCTGTATCCATTCCTGTCATCGCCAGTGGCGGAGTCGGATCACTGCAGCATCTGGCTGCCGGCATTCTGGATGGACGGGCAGACGCAGTGCTCGCCGCGAGCATTTTTCATTTCGGCGAATTCACGGTCCGGCAGGCCAAGACATACATGGCAGACCGGGGTATTGAAGTCAGGCTTTGAGGCTGTTCGGCCTCGTATTGGGTCGAAAAATGGCTAAAGACTGGTTGGACGAGGTGGGGTGGAACGAGGAAGGTCTCGTGCCTGTCATTGCGCAGGAGGCCCACACCGGCCGGATACTGATGTTTGCGTGGATGAACCGGGAATCCCTTGAGCAGACGCTTGTAACTGGCGAGGCCACATACTGGTCTCGCTCGCGAAAGAGGCTGTGGCGCAAGGGAGAGGAGTCGGGCCACGTGCAGAAAATCAGGGAAATACGGCTGGATTGCGACGAAGATGCCGTGCTGTTGAGCGTCGAACAGGTTGGCGGGATTGCCTGCCATACCGGGCGGCACAATTGTTTTTTTCGAAAGCTGGACGGTGGTCGATGGGTGATTACCGATCCGGTTATCAAGGAACCAGGAACGATTTACCGGAAATGAGCGACATACTTCAACGGCTCTCGGAGCTCATCGAGTCACGGCGGGGTGCTGCCGCGGATTCCTCCTATGTGGCTCAACTTTTCCATAAAGGCGAGGATGCCATACTCAAGAAAGTGGGCGAGGAAGCGACCGAAACCGTCATGGCGGGCAAGGATGGTGACCGTAATCGAATCATCTCCGAAACGGCAGATCTCTGGTTTCATTGTCTTGTGATGCTGGCCCGGTACGATTTAAAGCCCGACGATGTCCTGGCCGAGTTGGAACGGCGTGAGGGCGTATCCGGTCTGGCAGAGAAGGCGGCTCGAATGGTGGCGCCAAGGAAAGTAGAGTAGGGAGCATTGAACGATGGACGATTGCATTTTTTGCAGGATGGTGCGGGGTGATATACCGGCTAGAAAAGTTCATGAAGACGCCGAAGTGCTGGCTTTTCATGATATCCATCCCCAGGCGCCGATCCATTTTTTGATCATTCCCAAGATCCATGTGGCATCCTTGGCAGAGTGTGATGCCAGCCACGCGCCTATCCTTGGCCGGATGATGGCGCTGGTACCCCGATTGGCGGCAGAGTTGGGCGCGGTTGACGGATTTCGCACCATCATCAACTCTGGCAGGGTGGGGGGGCAGGAGGTGTATCATCTACACATCCATATTATCGGTGGGCCGAGACCTCTCGGCCGCATGCTGGCTTCGGGGTAGGGTTTGGGCAAGGAGATACAAAATGGGTAGCTTTAGTATCTGGCACTGGCTGATCGTTCTGCTTGTGGTGATGATCATTTTCGGGACGAAGAAACTGCGCAGTATGGGCAGTGATCTGGGTGGTGCCGTGCGGGGGTTCAAGGATGGCCTGAAAGAGGGCGCATCGGAACCACAGTCTTCTGATGCCCAGGCATCCCGTATCATCGAAGCTCGCGTGGAGGACAGACCCAAAGTCTGATCCCCGCTTTGCAGGGGGCACGGACGGTCTGGTACCCCTGTGACATTACATTCCTCAGTTAATGTTTGACGTCGGCTTCTCCGAAATGCTTGTGATCGCCGTTGTGGCGCTCATCGTCATCGGCCCTGAACGTCTGCCCAAGGTGACCAGGACCATAGGACACCTTTTAGGAAGACTCAACCGCTATGTCACGGACGTTAAAGCTGATATCAATCGCGAAATGGAGATCGAGGAACTGCGCAAGTTCAAGGAGCAGTTTCAGGATGTCGCGCAGAGCGTCGAAAACACCATAAATACGGAAGTCGATGAGGCTAGACAGGCCATCGATCCAGTGGCCGCCTCGAAAGAGATTGCGGCAGTGCCCCCCCCGCAGCCGCTCCCGGACAAGTCCCCGACGTGATCGAAACAGGGCAGGACTCATTCATTTCCCATCTTGTCGAACTCAGGGATCGGCTGCTGCGTGCCATCCTTGCCGTGGTGATCGTGTTCGTCTGCCTTTTCCCCTGGGCGAAGGAACTCTACGCCATTCTGGCCAGCCCCTTGCTGGCTTCGCTGCCACAGGGCGGCCAGATGATCGCCACCGATATCGTCGGGGTGTTTCTTGTTCCCATGAAGGTTGCGCTGATGGTGGCCTTTGTCATCGCGCTGCCTTATGTGCTCTATCAGGCTTGGGCGTTTGTCGCTCCAGGCCTGTACGTCCACGAAAGGCAATTGGTTCTGCCACTGGTGGTGGCGAGCTTCCTGCTGTTTGTGGCGGGGATGTCATTCGCCTATTTTTTCGTGTTCCCCGTGGTTTTCAAGTTCATGGCGTCAATCGCGCCTGAAGGCGTTGCGTGGATGACGGATATCGAGAAATACCTGTCCTTTGTACTCTCAACCTTCATTGCCTTCGGCGTTACCTTCGAGGTGCCAGTCATAGTCATCGTTCTGGTCAGGACCGGGCTGGTTTCCATTGCGAAGCTCAAGGAAATCCGACCTTATGTCATCGTCGGGGCGTTTGTGCTTGGCGCCGTGCTGACGCCGCCGGATGTGCTGTCCCAATTGATGCTGGCCATCCCGTTGTGGATCCTGTACGAGTTGGGGATTATTCTTGCAGGCATGGTGCCGGCGCGCCCTGCCGTGCCGGACGCATAATCCAAGGACGCGGCAGCCTAGCCGGGTTCTCGTCGACGCCTCGCTACCTTGGGGCGAATGCCCACTTCGATATCGACTCTTACTTCCCGGGCGTTGCGCAATAGCGTCAGCGATGCCGGTTTGCCCGGAACCAGTCCGGCAACCAGGTCCAGCATGGACGTAGGGTTCCTTACAGGCTTGTCTGCCACGGCGGTCAGAATGTCCCCTGGCTTGATCCCGGCCTGCTCCGCCGGTCCACCCTTCAATACGCCGGCAATCAATGCTCCAGAGGTTGACGGCAGCTTGAACGATTCGGCCAGTTCGGCGGTGATTTCCTGGGCTTCCACGCCTATCCACCCACGCTTGACAACACCGTCCCGGACGATGGACTCCAGCACCCGCTTGGCCGTGGAGGCTGGAATTGAGAAACCTATTCCAAGAGAGCCGCCACTCTGGGAGTAAATGGCAGTATTGATGCCGACCAGATTGCCGGCGGCATCCACAAGCGCTCCTCCCGAGTTTCCCGGGTTGATCGCCGCATCGGTCTGA
>CAIPGJ010000920.1 GCA_903864555.1 uncultured Pseudomonadota bacterium
CGTGGCTCATCGGGCTGCCGCACCGCGTGCGCGAGTTCGACGAAACACTGAAATACATCACCCGTCATGACAAGGTCTGGATGGCTACCGGGCGCGAGATCGCGCAGTGGTATGCCACGCACCACTACGACAACGTGTCAAGAGCGATCGCTGCCAGAAAGGACTGACCATGAGCCTGCCTGCCTCCTACATGGAATACCCGCGGCGTGCCCGCGGCATGGACCACGACCGCTATGACTACACCAGCCTGTTTAGGCGTCCTTCAGTACGCTGGCCGGACGGCGCGCGGATTGCGCTGGTGGTGGTACCCGTGCTGGAGTGGTTCCCGCTCGACATGGTGCCGGCACAGATGACCGTGAAGGCGGTGGGCGGCATGGAGCGGCCCTACCCCGATTACTGGAACTACACCACACGTGACTACGGCACGCGGGTCGGGGTGTACCGCATCTTCAAGGTGCTCGAAGATCTCGGCATTCCCGCCTCGGTCGCCATCAATTCGCGACTTGCAGTGCGCCACCCGTTCCTGCTGCGGGAGATCACCCGGCGCAACTGGGAGGTGGTGGGCCATGGGCTGGACATGCGGCATGTGGCCCATGGCAAGACCCCCGAGGACCAAGAACGCCAGTGGATCACCGAGGCGCTGGCGCAGCTCCGCCAAGCCAGCGGGCAGCCGGTACGTGGCTGGCTCTCGCCGATGCAGTCCGAATCGCACCATACGCCGGACCTGCTGCGTGAACAAGGTGTCGACTACACGCTGGACTGGAACCAGGACGACCTCCCCGTGCGAATGAACACACGTGCCGGTGCGGTGTATGGCGTCCCCTATGCGCTCGACGTCAACGACCGCCAGTCCATGCTGGATTTCAACCTGTCCAATGCCGATTACGTCGAACAACTCCTGGACGCCTTCACCACCTTGTGGCGCGAAGCTGCAGACCACGGTGGTCGCGTCATGGCCATATCGGCCCACAGCTGGCTGACCGGGCAGCCCCACCGGATCCGTGCCTTCCGGCAGGCTCTGCAGGTGATGTGCGGGCACAGCGGTGTCTGGCCCACCACCTACGGCCGTATGCTGGACGCCTACCGTCCCCAGGAGTAAGACGTGGAAACCTGGCAGCTGACCGCCGCACAGGCTTCGGCACGGATGGCTGATGGAACTCTCAGCAGCGAAGACTACACCCGCGCCTTCCTGGAGCGCAGCGCGCAACGCGACCCCGAGGTCAAGGCCTGGACATGGATCGACCCGCAGGCCGCTATAGCCTGCGCCCGTGAGCGAGACCGCGAACCGCGCCGCAGCCCCCTGCATGGCATTCCGTACGGCGTCAAAGACGTGATCAACACGCGCAACGCGCCCACCCAGCACAATTCTCCGTTGTACGAGGGACACCGCCCCGGCGAAGACGCCAACTGCGTCGCTGTGCTTCACGCCTTGGGCGCGGTCATGCTGGGCAAGACTGACACCCTGGAATTTGCCTCGGGTGGCCGCCGCCCCCTCACCCGCAACCCGCACAACCTGGCCTACACACCGGGCGGCTCCTCATCCGGTTCTGGTGCCGCCGTGGCCGCCGGCATGGTGCCGCTGGCACTGGGCACCCAGACCGGCGGCTCCACCATCCGACCGGCCGCATTCTGCGGTATCCACGGAATGAAACCCAGTTATGGACGCATCAGCTTCGAGGGCATCAAGCACTATTCGGTGCACTTGGACACGGTCGGCCTGTACGGGCGCTGCATCGATGACCTCTGGTTGCTGGCCCAGGCCTATCGTCTGGTCGACGCAGCGGCGCTGGAAGCCCCCGCGCCATCGGCACTGACGATCGGCGTGTGCGAGACACCCATGTGGTCCCTCGCCAGCCCGGACGCCCAGGCCGCGCTGCACCGCGCGGCCGAGCTGATGTCGCGCGCCGGAGTGACCATGAAGCCGCTCGTGTTGTCTTCCCGTTTCGACACCATGACCGAGCTCCAGGACGTGCTGATGCACGAAGGCGGGCGGGCTGCTTTCCTGCCCGACTACCTGCGCTCACGTCATGCGCTGCATCCCGACTTTGTGGCCAAGGTCGAGAACGAGCGCGGTTTCCATGCCGCACAGATGCGCGAGGTAATCGACGCCGTGGCGGCACGGCGCGTCGAGTTGGAGGCGCAGATGCACGGCTTCGACGCCGTGCTCACGCTGAGCGCGCCGGGCGAAGCCACGCTGGGGATTGCCTCTCAAGGGCAGGCCACCTTCAACCGGATCTGGACAGCGCTTGGCGTGCCGTGCATCAACCTGCCCGGGCTGCTGGGCAGCACCGGGCTGCCTATCGGCGTGCAGCTGATCCAGCGCCGATACGAAGACGAGCGCCTGCTGCAGGTGGCCTCGGCACTGTCGCCGCTGCTGTGCCCGCAGGGGATCTCTTCATGAGCGCCTCGCCCAAGACACAGATCGGGCTGCTGCTGTTCCCGCAACTCCTGATGCTCGATCTGGTGGGCCCCTGGGAGGTGTTCAGCAGTGTGCCGGGGGCCAGCACCCACCTGGTGTGGAAGACGCGTGAGCCGGTCCAGGCGGCCAAAGGCATGTGTGCGCTGCCCACCACGACCTTCTCCGAATGCCCTCCTTTGGATGTGTTGTGCATTCCGGGCGGACCGGGCGTGGCGGCCTTGCTGGACGACACCGAGACCCTGGATTTCGTACGCCGACAGGCACGTCAGGCACGTTACATCACCTCAGTATGCACCGGCTCGCTACTTTTGGGCGCCGCAGGCCTGCTGCAGCAACGGCGGGCAGCCTGCCACTGGCTATCTCTGAACATGCTCCGGGCATTCGGCGCCATACCGGTCGACGAACGCGTCGTGGTGGACGGCAATCTTGTCACCGGGGGCGGTGTCACCGCCGGGATCGACTTCGCGCTGCAGTTGGCAGCGGTGATCTGGGGGCCGGCCGTAGCGCAGAGCGTACAGCTCGGGCTGGAATATGCCCCGCACCCGCCCTTTGATGCCGGCAGCCCGCTCACTGCCCCCGCCGGGATCGTGGCCGCCGTGCGCGAAGGTTCTGCGGCGATGCAGGCGCAACGCCAATTGCTGGTGCAGCAGGCAGCAGATCGGCTGGCACGTTCGACCCGCAACCCTGCAGGAGCCCCCTCACCATGATCATTGACTACCGCGCCTACACCATGCACTCTGGCGGCGTCCTGCCGTTCATGGAGCTGTTCGAGAACGAAGGGCTGGAGCCTCAGCAGCGAATTTTGGGCAATTTTCTGGGTATCTACCGCACCGAGGTCGGACCGATCAACCAGATCATCATGATGTTCGCCTACCAGGATCTGAACGACCGCCAGATACGACGCGACGCGTTGTTCAAAGACGCGGCCTTCCTCGCCTACTTGGCCAAGGTACGCCCGTACCTTCGCGACCAGGAAGTGCGACTGCTCGCGCCCTCCGCCTGCAACCCGCCCATTGGCGATACCGTATTCACTCGCTGAGCATTGCGCTCCTTCCGGATCTGACTATGGCCATTCTTCCGTCCGAATCAGCGCGCCCAGAAGTCAGCACCCAGGTTGTGGTCATCGGCGCGGGTGCCTGTGGGCTCACTGCTGCGCTGGCGGCCCGGGAGCGGGGTGCGGAGGTGCTGGTTCTCGAGCGCGACACGCGCCCCAC
>CAIPGJ010000921.1 GCA_903864555.1 uncultured Pseudomonadota bacterium
CAGTTCCCGGGAAACGAGGATGCCGCCGCCTTTGCCGAATGGGCTGCGCGCTATCGTCGCCAGACCGTGTCGCGCCAGCAGACCGATGCGGCGCGCCTGCCGGAACTGGCCGCGCGCCTGTTCGACGTCGATGAAGTGCGGCGCCCGCGCGTGCTGGTGCTCTACGCCTACGACATCGTGACCCCGCAGCTGGAGCGTTTCCTGTCGGATTGCGTCGCCGCCGGGATTGAAGTCCTCACTAGTCGCCCCGAACGCCATGCCGCCACGCCGGTCCGCTGGCCACTGGCATCCGCTGACGAGGAGCTGCAGTCTGTTGCGCAATGGGCGCGCGCGCGACTCGAGGCAGCTGGTGACCGGCCGGTGCGCATCGGCATCGTCCTTCCCGATATCGAACTGCGGCGCAAGTCCGTGGTGCGCGTGATGTCGCAGGCGCTGCAGCCGGACTGGTGCCTGCCCGGCACGGCGTCTGCGAGCCTGCCCTTCAACGTCTCCCTCGGTGTGCCGCTGTCGCAGCATGCGCTGGTGCAGGCGTCGCTGTCGCTGCTCTCGCTGGCCTTGGGCAGCGTCGACTTTGCCGCCGCCAGCCGCCTGCTGCGTTCGCCCTTCCTGGGCGGCGGGATGACCGAAGCACAGGCGCGTGCCCGCCTCGATGTGGCGCTGCGCCGCGTCGCGCCGGCGCGTCTCAACCTGATGCAGTTCACCGCACTGCTCGCAAGCCTGGGCCTGCCCTCGCGCCTGGGATCGCTGCTGCAGGCGCTGGCTGTCCGTGTGCAGGAGCGCCCGGCCGGCGGCGCAAAGCAGTCGCTGCACGCCTGGGCGGAACGCTTCAGCGGCCTGCTCAAGGTCGCCGGTTTTCCCGGCGAGCGTTCCCTCGATTCAGTCGAGTACCAGACCCTTGCGAAGTGGCATGAAACCCTGGCCGAGCTGGGCGGCTTGTCACTGGTGGCCCCGGCCGTGTCCGGGCAGGAAGCACTGTCTCGCCTGTATGGCCTGTGTGCGGATCGTCTGTTCCAGCCCGAGAGTGGCACCGCGCCGATCCAGGTGCTGGGCGTGCTCGAATCGGCAGGACTGGATTTCGATCACCTGTGGATCGCCGGCATGAGTGATGAGGCCTGGCCGCTGCCGGCACGGCCGCATCCCTTCATCCCGCCAGCGCTGCAGAAAAAGGCCGGCGTGCCCGAGGCCAGTGCCGACACCGCCTTCGAGCTGGACCGTCGCATCACCGCAGACTGGCTGGAGGCGGCACCCGAAGTGGTGGTCTCGCATGCGCTGCGCGAGGGCGACCGTGAATTGTCGCCCAGTCCCCTGGTGGCACAGCTCGCGGAAGGCCGCGTGGAACTGCCCGCCATCGCCGCCCCGCTGCATGCCCTGCATCAGGAAGCGGCACTGGAGGCGGTGCCCGACGTGCCGGCGCCGCCTGTCTCCGCGCAGGCCGCGGCGCAACTGCGTGGTGGCGCACGCGTGCTCACCGACCACGCCGCCTGTCCCTTTCGCGCCTTCGCCGCCCACCGGCTGGCTGCAGCGCCCATGGAAACACCCATGGAAGGCTTCAATGCCGCGGCGCGCGGCACGCTGCTGCATGCCTTCATGAAAGGCATTTGGGATCGCCTGCAGACGCACGCTGCGCTGCTGGCTGCGGACGCCGCCCTGCTGGAGGAGGTGCTGGTGCAGTCGGCCACTGCGGCGGTTGAACACACGCGCCGCGACTACACCATCGGTGATGCTTTCGCGGCACTGGAGCGCGAGCGCCTGGCCAGGCTCGGGCGCGACTGGCTGGAGATCGAGCGCGCGCGGCCACCCTTCGAAGGGGTGGCCAGCGAGGCGAAGCGCCCGCTGCTGGCAGGCGGCCTGCGCTTTGCCGGCCGCATCGACCGCATGGACCGCCTCGCCGACGGTTCCCATGTGCTCATCGACTACAAGACCGGTACCGTCTCGCCCAGGAACTGGGAGGGCGCGCGTCCCGAGGATCCGCAACTGCCGCTGTACGCCGCCAATGCCGCGGAGGACATCTCCGGCGTCGTCTTTGCCAAGCTGAAGACCGGCGCCATGCGCTTCATGGGCTACAGCCGCGACAAGGGCGCGCTGCCCAAGGTCATCCAATACCAGGGCTGGGAAGATCTGCTGCAGGGTTGGAATGCCGAAGTGCATCGCCTGGGCACAAGCTTCGCCGCCGGCGAAGCGGCAGTCGATCCGAAGAAACAAGGCGTCACCTGTCGCTACTGCAGCCTGCAGCCCCTGTGTCGCGTGCATGAGCGCTTCTCGGCGCTTGACCTGGATGTGGATGCGGCCAGGGGCGATGCCGACGCTGACAACGAGAACGGGGAGGGCGGCGAATGAGTGCTGCCGCAAAGCCCTTCTCCAATGCCGTGATCGCCGACGCCGCGGAGCGCGCGCGCGCCCTCGACCCGCAACAGTCCTTCATCGTGCAGGCGCCCGCTGGCTCGGGCAAGACCGAGCTGCTGGTGCGCCGCTTCGTGGCCTTGCTGGCCACCGTGCAGCAGCCCGAAGAGGTGCTCGCCATCACCTTCACCCGCAAGGCTGCGGCGGAGATGAAAAAACGCGTGCTCGCCGCCCTCGACGCTGATCAGGCCGCGCGCCTTGCCTCGCGACTGCGCATCATGACCATCGATTCGCTGTGCGCCTCGCTCACGCGCCAGATGCCGGTGCTGGCGCGCTTCGGCGCGCAGCCAGGCATCGTCGAGGGCGCAGAGGCGAAGGCGCTGTACCACGAGGCAGCCCAGCGGACCCTTGCGCGCCTGGAGCAGCCGGGCAGCCTCGCGCGCCAGGTCGCGCAATTGCTGCTGCATCTGGACAACGACAGCGTCGCCGCCGAAGGCCTGCTCGCCGACATGCTGTCGCGGCGGGACCAGTGGCTGCGCCGCGCCGGAGATCCGCCCACCCGCGCCGAACTGGAAGCCACGCTGCTCACCGAGCGCGAGCGTCTGCTGGAGGCGGCGCGTGTGCTGCACCCGGATGCATCGGAGGAACTGGCACTCCAGGTCCTCACCCAGAAGGGCGGATGGCGCAAGCGTCCGCCCGCCCCGCTGGACATGGTCGGCAACGAAGCGCTGCGCCTCGTGCTGTTCGCCCTGCATGCGCTGCCGCCGGCGCGCTACTCGGATGAGCAATGGGCCGTCCTTGAAGCCATCCTCGGCCTGCTCAAGCTGGCTGCTGCCGAACTGAAACTGGTGTTCGGCGAGCGCGGTCAGGCCGACTTCACCGAATATGCCCAGGCTGCGGTGGTGGCCCTGGGCAGCGCCGATGATCCCTCCGAGCTGCTCTTGCGCATGGATGCGACGCTGCGCCACATCCTGGTCGATGAATTCCAGGACACCTCGGTCAGCCAGTGGGCGCTGCTAGAGCACCTCACCGCCGGCTGGGAGGTGGGCGATGGCCGCACCATCTTCGTGGTCGGCGATCCCATGCAGTCCATCTACCGTTTCCGCGAGGCGGAGGTGGCCTTGTTCCTGCGGGCACGCCGGGCCGGCCTGGGCGAAGTGCATCTTGAACCGCTGACCCTGCGCACCAACTTCCGCTCGCAGGCCGGTATCGTCGACTGGGTGAACGACAGCTTCACGCAGGTGCTGCCGGCTGTGGAAGACGAAGCGGCCGGCGCCGTGCCCTATTCGGCCGCCATCGCCCATCCGGACAAGCTGAAGTTGGAAGGTGCGGCCGTGTCCTGGCATATCTTCACCGCGTCGAATGCCGGTGCTGACAGCAAACGGGACAGCGCGCGGGCGGACGAAGCGCAGCGCGTGCTGCAGATCGCCCGCGAAGCGCGTTTTCAAGGTGGCAGTTGTGCCGTGCTGGTGAGAAACCGCCTGGCGTTGATCGACATCGTGCCGGCGCTGGAACAGGCCGGCATTCCCTATCGCGCCGTCGAGATCGAAAAGCTGGGCGAGAAGCAGGTGATCCAGGATCTGCATGCACTCACCCGAGCGCTGCTGCATCCGGGCGACCGCATTGCCTGGCTGGCCTTGCTGCGCGCGCGCTGGTGCGGCCTGGATCTGGCCGATCTGTATGCGCTGGCCGGCAGCGATGAGCAAGGCGACACCGCCACCCGGCTGGTCTGGGACCTGATGCAGGATCCGGCGCGCCTGGCCACCCTCAGCGCAGACGGGCAGGCTCGCATCGCGCGCGTGCTCGCCGTGCTCGCACCGGCGCTGGCCCAGGCACTGCGCGGCAGCCTGCGCCAGCGTATCGAAGGTGCCTGGCTGGCGCTGGGTGGTCCGGCCTGCGTCGACGAGGCCACCGAGCTGGAAGACGCTGCCATGTTCCTTGCGCGCCTGGATGAACTGGAAGAGGCCGGCGACCTGGAAGACCCCGCGCTGCTCGCCGATAGCCTGGAGGCGCTGTACGCGCTGCCCGATGTGAATGCCGGCGAGGAGGCACTGCAGATCATGACCGTGCACAAATCCAAGGGGCTGGAGTTCGACACCGTGATCCTGCCCGGCCTCGATCGTTCGCCGCGGCCGGGCCAGCGCCAGCTCATGGCGTGGAAGTCCATGGCTGGTCGCAGCCTGCTGCTGGCGCCCATCAACGCCACGCGCGAAGCCAAGGAACCGCTCTACCAGCATGTGCGCGCGCAACTGCGCGCCGCCGAGGACACCGAGGCCGGCCGCCTGCTGTATGTTGCCGCCACGCGCGCGAAACAGCGCCTGCATTTGCTGGGCTGCCTCAAGCGCGACAAGGAAGGCTTCGAGAAGCCGCCGGGCAAGCGCTCGCTGCTCGCCCTGCTGTGGCCGCTGATGCCGGATGATGCGCGGGTCGCCGCTGGCGATGGCGCGCCGCCCGGCGTGGCTGTCGCGAAGCAGGCTGAATCTAGCGCAGTGCCGGCAGGCGCGCCACTGCGCCTGCCGCTGGACTGGCAGCCTGCGGCATTGCCGCCGCGCGCCGCCTGGCCAGCCTGGCTGGATGCACCTGCTGCAGCAGGCGGCGAGGTGATTGAATTCTCCTGGACCGGTGAGACCACCCGCCACATCGGCAGCGTGGTGCACCGCTGGCTGCAGCGGATTGCCGACACCGGCCTGGCCGGTTGGGATGCTGCCCGCATTGCCGCACACAAGCCGGACTTCCGCATGGAACTTTCGGCACTGGGTGTCGAGCCCGCCACGCAGGAGTCTGCCGCAGCGCGCGTCGCCGATGCGCTGGTGCACTCGATCACCGATGCGCGCGGGCGCTGGCTGCTGGGGCCGCAGCAGGATGCGCGCAATGAATACCGCCTCAGCACCCTGCTGCAGGGGCGACCTCGCCACTTCGTCATCGATCGCAGCTTCACCGATGCCGAGGGCCGGCGCTGGATCATCGATTACAAGACCGGCCGCCACGAGGGCGGCGACATCGAGGCTTTCCTCGACCGCGAGCAGCTGCGCTATCGCGGCCAGCTGGAAACCTATGCCATGGTGCTGCCGCGCGATCCCGCGGTGAGGCTGCGTTTCGGTCTGTACTTCCCCTTGCTGGGCGGCTGGCGAGAGTGGGGTCTGGATGAGTAACACGGAACAGACAGTGAACAAGAACGCCGACAAGACGGCGGACAAAGAGGTGAACACCACCGCTCCTGACCATCCTTCGCATCGCCACTGGCGGCGCAATGCGCATGCCATCGCCTGGGGCAACCTGCTCACCAACCTGGGCTGGTCCGGCGCCTTCGCCTTCCTGCCGCTGATCGTGCGCGAGATGAACCCGGGCGACCAGCTGGAGCTGTGGACCGGCCTCATGGCCGGCGCCTATACCACGGTGAGCTTCCTGTTCACACCGGTGTGGGGCGTGTTCGCCGACCACTACGGGCGCAAGAGCATGGTGCTGCGCGCCGGGCTGGGCATGGGCATCGGCTTCCTGTTCGTCACCATGATGGGCAACCCGCTGCTGTTCCTCTTGTTTCTCGCACTCACCGGCCTGGCCAATGGTTACGTCCCGGCCGGCCAAGCGCTGGTGGCCACCACCACCCCGCACAACAAGGTGGGCGGGGCGCTCGCCTACACCCAGTCCTTCGCCTGGGTAGGCAACATGCTCGGGCCCATCATCGCCGCCCTGCTGATGACGGTGCTGCCCCTGTACCGCCACCTCTTCGGCCTGGCCAGCTTCACCTCGTTTGCCGCTGGCCTGCTGGCGCTCATCGTCATCCGTGAGCTGCATGTGCGGCCCTCGCATCCGCTGCGCCTGGAGATGCGCGCCGACCTGCGCCGCCTGTGGGCCGTGCCGCAGCTGAAACTGCTTTACTTCATGGGCACGGTGTTCGCCCTGACGGTGTTCGGCGCCAATGCCATCGTCACCCTGTTCACCCTGCGCCTGCTCGAGGCCATGCCGGCCTACCTGGGGCTGGGCGAGGCTGCCTGGGTGGCGGCGATCGCCGCCGGCTTCACCCTGGCCGGCGTCGCCGCGCTGCCCTTCTGGGGCCGCTTGCTCAACCACTATGATGCGAGCAAGGTGCTGCGTATCCAGTTGATCGGCAGCCTCATCACCAGCCTGCTCATGCCGCTGGTGCAGGATCCGCTGCAGCTGGCCATCGCGCGCAGCCTGTTCGCCATCTTCATCACCGGACTGCAGCCCACACTCATCCGCATGGTGCGCGAGAAAGCTCCCGCCGGCATGGATGGGCGCACGCTGTCCTATGGCACGGCGCTGCAGCAGGTCGGCAACGCCGTGGGCCCGATCCTGGGCGGGCTGATGGCCCCCTGGCTGGGCTTGCGCGCCTACTTCATCTTCTGCACCGCGCTCATCGGCTTTGCGCTGGTGCTGTGGCTGCGGCGGGAGAAGGGCGATGGCAAAGGGTAAATTGTGATCATATTTCGATGATGATATCGATGATCATTTGGATCGCAGATGTAATGTGATCATGGGTTCTTCGCTGGTTTTGGTCAGGCCGCGGGGCCTACCCCCTTCTTAAACCCCTGGGCCTGCCAAGCTTGCTGCCAATGCCGTCCCCGGAGATCGGTGAAGAACCTTTGGCAAGGGTGTTGGCGGCGCAGCGCCGCACGCCCGCCATACACGCGATAATGCCGTCATGAGTTCCGCCTCGAACGCGCTGCTGGGTACCCAGGACGTCATTGGCGTCAAATCCGGCCTCATCGACGCCGGCATCCTCTCTGCGGCGGTGAGCGCCTCGCAGCATCGCGTGCATCTGGGCGATGTGCAGCGCGTGCTGGCGCTGTTCACCCAGGGCATCGCCGGCCACTACCTGCACCTGCGTCCGGTGCAGGCTGCGGCCTATGCCAGGGACGGTGCCGCCGGCACGCAAAGTTTCTCCACCACCGGGGCCACCACCGATGGCAGCGCCATCTACCTGCCTTCCAGCGTGGACAGCTTCGCCTCGACGCGCCACAACCTGGGCGTGTACCGCATCGCCATCCTGCATCAGATCGGTTTTTTCGAGTTCGGCACCTTTGCTTTCTCCATGCAGCGCGCACGCCGGCTGCTGCCCGGGCTGCCCGATGAGCCTGCCTGGGTGGCGGACAAGACTGCGGTGGCGCGCTTTTTCCATCTGTGGCCCGCGCCCGATGTGATGCGGCGCATCTTCATCACCCTGGAAGACCTGCGCATCGACAATGCCATCCGCCGCCGTTACCCCGGTGCGCGTATCGACATGGCACGCGTGCTGGCCCATGCGCTGGCCGCGCGCCAGCCGCTGGCCGGCCTCAATCCGGTGGCGGCGCTGTGGGAGCGCCTGGTGCAGTTCAGCCTGGGTGCCACGCGCAGTGAACTGGAGCAGGGCGACCTCACCGACGAAGGCCGCCTGCTGCTGGCGGCCATGCTGGATGCCGCCGCCACGGTCGCCAGTGACTCTGCCACGGTGTACGAATCGGCACGTGCCGCCGTTACCTGCTACCAGGCCATCGTGCGTGCTGGTCAGCACGCCCTGGCCGATGCTGATGACGAGCAGGCCATGATCGAGGATGCCGAAGAGGCGGGTTCCGGCGCGCGCTCGAAGGAAGCCGGCAGCGAGGCGAGGCTGCCTTCGGACGAAGACGCCTTCGACGAAGCCGGCATGGGTGCCACGCAGATCGACTTTCGTGGCGACCTGAACCCGGAGTTCATCGACGACGAGCTGATCGGCGGGATCATCGGCAGCCTCGATGGCGACGAGGATGGCGAACAGACGCCGCCGGAAAAGCCCGCCCCCGACAATGCCGACCGCAGTCTGCGCCGCGCCACCGCCGGCTTCAAGGCCGCGGCCGAGGGCGAAAAAGAGGGCGCGCGCAGCTTCCTCTACGACGAATGGGACTGCCACAACGCCAGCTACCTGAAGGGCTGGTGCCGTCTGTTCGAGACGCGCCTGCAGGGCGACAACTACGATTTCATCCGCGATGTGCACCGCCAGCACGCCACGCTGGCCCACCAGGTGAAGCGGCGCTTCAAGTTCATCAAGCCCGAATCGCTGCGCCGGGTGCGCCGCGTCAACGACGGTGAGGAACTGGAGCTCGATGGCGCCATCGAGGCCATCATCGACCGGCGTGCCGGCCATGTCACCGATGACCGCGTCTACAGCCGGCGCGACCGTGCATTGCGCGAAGTGTCGGCCGCCTTCCTGCTCGACATGAGTGCCTCCACCGACTACGCCATTCCCGACAAGGCGGGCGTTACCCCGGTGGTGGAGGAAGACGATGGCGACTACCCGATGCATCTGTTCGACACCGGCAAGGACGACACGCCCTTCGCGCCGCCGCCGGAGAAGCGCCGCGTCATCGACGTGGCGCGCGAATCCCTCGCCCTCATGTGCGAGGCGCTCGGCACCCTGGGCGACAGCCATGCCATCTACGGATTTTCCGGCCAGGGCAAGGACAACGTTGAGTTCTACGTCGCCAAGGAATTCGAGGACAAGCTCACCGCGCGCACCTGGGCGGCGCTGGCCGCCATGAAGGCGCAGCGCTCCACGCGCATGGGCCCGGCC
>CAIPGJ010000922.1 GCA_903864555.1 uncultured Pseudomonadota bacterium
GCTCACGAGTCGGCCCCCTTTGACAAGGGGGTAAACCCGGCCATGCCATGCCTGGCGCCGGTACCGTCCCCGGAAATCGGTGAAGAACCTTTGCAAGGGGGTTTACACCACGCACCCACATCTAGGCGTCCAGGCTGAAGTCATGCGCCATACTTGTTTCAATATGTGCCTCGCCGCTACTCCGCCAGGCTGATGGCATTGTCATGCACCACCTTGCGCCAGCGCGCTGCCTCGTTCTGCAGCATCTTGGCGAACTCCGCGGGCGAGCTGCCCACCGGCACGCTGCCCTGCGCCTCCAGCGCCCTCACCACTTCGGGGGTCTTCACCGTGCGCACCAGCGCCTCGTTCAACTGCTTCACCACCGCATCGGGTGTGCCGCCGGGGGCGGAGAAGCCGATGTAGCTCTCGAAGGCATAGCCGGGCACGCCCTCGCCCAGGGTGGGCAGCCCCGCCACCAGATCGGAACGGCGCGAGCCCATCAGCGCCAGCGCGCGCAGCTTGCCGGACCTGATCAGCGGCAGCGCCGGCTGCAGGCCGAAGGCGCCCACCTGCACGCGCCCGCCGGTGAGGTCGGTCGTAGCCGGCGCCGTGCCCTTGTAGTGGATGAAGGTGACTTTGGTGTTGATCAGGTTGTGCAGCCAGGCGCCACCCAGGTGCACCGAGCCGCCCGCACCGGTGGTGGCGAAGTTCGCCTTGTCCGGATTCGCGCGCGTCCACGCCACGTACTCGGCCAGGCTGTTCACCGGGAAGGACGGGTGCACCACCAGCACGAAATGCTTGATGCTCATCAGCGCCACATGGGCGAAATCACGCACAGTGTCGAAGGGCAGGTCCTTGTACAGCGCCGGAAAGGCGCTGAAGCTGCCACCGGTGAGGAACAGCGTGTGCCCGTCCGGCGCCGAGCGCGCCACATAGGCCGCGCCGATGGTGCCACTGGCGCCAGGCTTGTAGTCGATGAGGAAGGACTGCCCGCCCATCAGGTTGGTCAGGCGAGCGGTGTAGATGCGCGCCTCGATGTCATTGGGGCCGCCCGCCGCCAGGGGGATGATGATGGTGACCGGCTTCGCCCCCAGTGCATCGGCGGCCTGCGCGGCCGGTGACAGCATGGCCAGGGCCGAGATGGCAATCACCAGGGTGGCTGCCAACAGGCTTGCCGCCCTGCGGCTCAGGCCTGCGCGCAGGGTGTGCTGCATGCTATCGACCATCATGTCTCCTCCAGTGATGCCCTGTTGTAAACGCTATTGTTGTCGGGCCAATCTACACGCGCCGCACGCCCCGCACAACCGCGCGGAAAGCCGGCCCTCGACCACGGTTTAGAATGCCATTTCCATCCGGGCGGCCATCCGGGCCCGGTTTCCAGTTTCCGCATCAGCATCAGCTACAGCCGTCGTGATCTCGGTCGTGATCGTGGTCGCAACCCTGACCCGCATCAATGCCGGCAAGACCGCCCTTGATGGCTGATGTCCCACTGCAATGCATGGAGGCACCGATCCCATGAGCATAGCCGAGCAACTGGCCCGCTTCGTCACCGAACGTCAATACGCCGACCTGCCGCCGGTCACCCTGGATTACGCCGCCATGCTGGTGTCGAGCACCATCGCCAGTGCATCGCTGGGCTCCACGCTGGCCTCGGCGAAGATCATGCGCGCCCTGGAACTGCAGCGCGGCGGCACGCCCGAAGCCAGCCTGTGGTTCTACGGCACGCCCAAGCTGCCACTGGCGGCAGCCGCGCGCATCAATGCGCTGATGAGCGATGCCGCCGCCTCCGATGACAGCGACCTGCGCAACATCGCGCATCCAGGCACCACGCTGGCCGCCTGCGCCCTGGCCACCGCGGAGAAAACCGGCGCCAGCGGCCACGACATCCTCGCGGCCATCGTGCTGGGCTACGAAGCCGCAGGACGCATCAACAGCGCGGTGGTGCCAGGGCTGCGCGAGAAGGGCTTTCACGGCTGTGTCATTGCCATCTTCGGCGGCACCGTCGCCACCGGACGACTGCTCAACCTGGATGCCACGCAGATGGCGCACGCGCTGTCGCTGGCCGCCAC
>CAIPGJ010000923.1 GCA_903864555.1 uncultured Pseudomonadota bacterium
ATTTGCCACCCAGCTCCAGTGCCACCGGCATGAGCTTCTGTGCTGCCATCACGCCGATGCGACGGCCGCTTTCAGTGCCGCCGGTGAAGGACACCATCTTGACGCCCGGATGCTCGACCCGCCCTGCGCCGGCAATGGCACCGGTGCCCGGCAGCACGTTCAGCAGTCCCGGGGGCAGGCCGGCGGCCAGGGCCACACGTCCCAGTTCCAGTGCGGGCGAGGGTGTGACTTCCGAAGGCTTGAGGATGACCGCGTTACCGGCGGCCAGTGCCGGGGCCACCTTCTGCGCCTCCATGGTCATGGGCGAGTTCCAGGGCGTGATCGCCGCGACCACGCCGTAGGGCTCGTACACCGACATCGACATGTAGTTGCCGCGCGCCGGGGTCAGCTCCGAGCCTAGTGACTCGCACACGCCGGCGTAGTAACGGAAGGTTGCGGCAGCGCCGGCCACCTGGGCCACGCATTCCTTCCAGACCTTGCCGTTCTCCAGCATCTGCAGGCGCGCGAAGGTGTCGGCGTTGGCCGTCATCCCCTCGGAGATCTTGTAGAGGATGGCCGCGCGCTGGTGCGGCAGCATGTTGCGCCAGCCGGACCGGGCGGCCGCCTCGCGCGCCGCCGTGACCGCCTGGTCGACATGCGATTTGTCCGCGGCGATGACCTCATGGTTGATGCCACCGGTGGCTGGATTGACGGACTCCAGTTTCTGCGAAGATTGGGTGATCCATTCGCCATTGATCAGCATGGTGTGCCTTTCGGGTGGACGGTGTGGTTACAGCTCGCGGATGATGTCGAACACCCGTGCATAGCCGCTCGGATCGATGCGTGCCTCGATGATGGTGCTGGTGTCGTGCTTCAACGCCGCGCCGATGGCCTGCCTGAGTGCCACGGGGTCGGCGACGGTCACGCCATTCATGCCGAAGGTCTTGGCCATGGCCTGGTAGTTGGGCCGCGGGAATTCCATGCCGTAGCGCGGCAGCCCCTTGATCTCCTGCTTGGACAGGATGAGGCTGTGGCCGTCATCGGCGAAGATCACGAACACGATCTTCTGCTTGAGGGCCCTGACCGTCATCAGTTCCGGCAGGCGCATCATGAAGCCGGCATCGCCGCACAGGCAGACCACCGGACGATCCGGGTGGGCCATCTTGGCGGCGATGGCGGCCGGCAGGCAGTAGCCCATGGTCGCCAGTCCGTTGGACATGAGGAAGTCATTGGCCTTGTAGGTCTCCCACAGCTCCACGACGAGCAGCTTGTTGGCACCCACGTCGGTGACCATGATGGCATCCTTGGGCGTCGCCTTGCGGGTTGCAAGGATCACGGCATTGGGCGACATGCCCTTTACCTTGACGTCGATGGCCTTGGTGACGTGGCGCTTGAAATCGTCCACTTCCTGCTTGTTCCAGGTGGAGGCCACACCGGAGGCTGCCCGCGCCAGGCGCACGGTGGCATCGCCCATCTCGCCGGTAAGTTCGATGTCGGAACGGAAGGTCTGTTCGTTGTTGACGACGGTGTCCAGCGAGACCACGAAGGTGGACATCGACCAGGGCTTGGGCAGCAGTTCCACCGGGTCGTAGCCGACAAAGAAGATGGTGTCGGCGCGGTCGAGCAGCACCTGCTCCAGCTTGCCGCCCATGAACACGCCGGCGCACCACGGGTCATTGGTGGCGATGGCGCCCTTGGCCTTGGGTGAGGTCAGGACCGGCGCCTTGTAGGCGGCGGCCAGCCTGGCCAGCACGCCGGGCTTGAGGTTCATGGCGCCGATGCCGGCCAGGATCAGCGGGTTCTTGCTGCGGGACAGGCGTTTTGCCGCGGTCTTCAGGTCCGCTTCGGCGATCAGTGCGCCGGCGTCATTGTTGCCGCCGGCCTTCTTCAGCCGGTAGACCTGCTGGGGCACCTGCTTGTTGGCGACATTGCCGGGGAAGTCGATGAACACCGGGCCCTGGCGCTCGGACAGGGCGGTACGCACGGCGCGGCGCATGCCGGTCATGAAGGTGTCTTCGTGCAGCACGATCTGCGCCTTGGTGATGGGCTTCATGAAAGCGAGGTGGTCGAACTGCTGGCGCAAGGCGACTTCATGCACGCCGCCGGAGTAGCGGTCGGCGAACATCAGCACGGGCAGGCGGTCGCACCAGGCCTGGGCGGTGCCATTGGCGAAGTTGGAAACGCCCGGTCCGATGGCGCTGACGGCCACGCCCACGGTACCCTTCATCTGGCCGTAAATGCCGGCGGTGATGACGGCGGAGGTCTCATGCTGGGTGAGGACGAAATCGATGCCGACCCTGGGAGCCAGGCTGACCATGTCGGCGGTGGGACCGCCGCCAGCGATGCCGAAGATCTTGTCCACACCGGCTTCAGCCAGGCTCTCCAGGATCTGCATTACGACTGCTTTGTTCGCCATGATTCCTCCTCTGGGATGTTTTGGGTTGATGCCCTTGTGCACAGCCCGGATGGGCGGATGGCCGGTTTCGTCTGGCAAGACTGAAGCCGGGGTGATCCTGGAAAATTGCCGGGGAATCCGTGCGGGAAAACTGCGGGCCGATCCAGATCCGCCTTCTGCCTGCGGAGCCCGGATCATGCTTGAATTTTAATTCAATTCCTTGGCGCCATCGAATCCGGCTAACATGGCCGCCCGTTGCGGGAAGCCATGGTGGAGCCCCGTTCATGACCGGGGCACGGGAGCGCGCGGGACGGCAAATTGCCCGTTGCACCGGGCGCCGATGCGACCACCGATTGCGGCTTGAGCCGCATTGAAACAAACTACTCGAGAGGCAGGAGAGGCCATGAAGATCAGCATTCTGGATGACTACACCGACACGGTGCGCAATCTGCCGGCGTTCGCCAAGATCGCCTCGCATGACGTCAAGATCTGGCACGACCACACCAAGGACACCGACCTCCTGGCCGAGCGGCTGAAGGATACCGAAGTGCTGGTGACCATCCGCGAGCGCACGCCCATCCGTGCACCGCTGATCCAGCGGCTGGACAAGCTGAAACTGATCAGCGCCCGCGGTGACTATCCGCACATCGACGTGGAGGCCTGCACCGCCAAGGGGGTGCTCCTGTGTGCCAGCCAGCATCATGGCGTTCCCAATACATCCACCGCTGAACTGGCCTGGGGGCTGCTGCTGGCCTGCGTGCGCCGCATTCCCCAGCAGATGGCCGAACTCAAAGCCGGCAATTGGCAGACCCAGGTCGGCCACGGGCTCAGGGGCAAAACCCTGGGCATCTACGGCTACGGCAAGATCGGCGCCGTGGTGGCCGGCTATGGCAAGGCCTTCGGCATGAAGGTGCAGGTGCTGTCCCGGGAGACGTCCAGCCAGCAGGCCCTGGCCGATGGCCATTCCCTGGCCAAAAGCAAGGAAGCCTTCTTCGAGGAATGCGATGTCATCAGCCTGCAGATGCGCCTGCGCGATACCACCCGCGGCATCGTCGGGCCGGCGGAACTGGCGCGCATGAAGCCCTCCGCAGTCATCATCAATACCAGCCGCGCGGGACTGATTGCACCGGGCGCCTTGCTGGAAGCGCTGAAAAAGGGGCGGCCGGGTATGGCCGGCATCGATGTGTTCGATGAGGAACCGATGCGCGACACCAAGAACGAACTGATCAACCTGCCCAACATCGTCGCCACACCCCATCTGGGTTATGTCGAATACGATTCCTACAACGTGCTGTTCGGTGACATCTTTGACCAGATCAATGCCTGGACCTCAGGCCAGCCGGACAACATGATCAACCCGCAGGCATTCCGCGGCTGAGTTGTACTGCCCGTCTGCGGGCCGCTCCCTGTCGCTCAAGCGGGATTTGGGTGATGGCGGATACGGCCGGCAGCGGCGTGCGGGAGCAGCCATCCACGAAAACGGCGAGGCAGGCCGCTGCCGCCGTACCGGGGAACGCAGGCACAGGCCGGTGCCCCTCTGACCGGGGCGCCCGCCCTGCGGCCGGTGCGCCATCGGGTAGGTGGCCTGGGATGGGCTGGATTATTATGATCAATTCAGATCGATAGGCAACATCAGTAAAGGTTGGGTGAGAAGATTATTATCAATATCTTATCGCCTGATGTTGCCCGGGGGAGGCAGTTCAATCGCCGGTGCCGACCACCGTCCCCTCATGCATGAGCCTGGCCACTTCCTCATCGGTGAAGCCGCATTCGCCGAGGATCTCGCGGGACTGCGCACCCAGTTCCGGAGCACCGCGGGTGATGCGCGCGGCAGATTCGCTGAACTTGAGCGGATTGCCCACGACCTTGACGGTGCCCGCAGTGGGGTGGGGCGCATCCACGATCATGCGGTTGAGCAGCACCTGCGGATTGGTGAACAGGTCCTTGAGCATGTTGACCTGGGTGCAGGGCACGTCATTGCGTTCCAGAATGTCTATCCACTCCGCCGTCGGCCGCGTTGTCAGGACCTTCTCCACCAGTTCGGTCAGCACGGTGCGGTTGGCACCCCGTGCGCTGTTGTCCTTGAAGCGCGGGTCATCCAGCAGTTCGGGCAGGCCTATGGCTCTTGCAAAGCGGCCCCAGAACTCCTCGGAGAAGC
>CAIPGJ010000924.1 GCA_903864555.1 uncultured Pseudomonadota bacterium
CACTAATCTTAACACTCTTTCCCTACACGACGCTCTTCCGATCTTCGACTGGTTGCTGCAGCGATTCAGCGCCATGGCGGGGGAAGGCGCGGTGTTTGCCGCCGGCGTTTCCCTGGGTGGCAATGCATTGCTGAAGTGGCTGGGCGAGCCCGGACGGGAGCGCGGCCGCGTGCAGGCGGCTGCGGCGGTTTCCGCGCCGCTCGACCTGCAACTGAGCGGCGACGGGCTGGCCCTCGGATTCAACCGGATCTACACGCGCATGTTCCTGGCGACCATGAAGTCGCGCAGCGAGGACAAGCTGGCGCGCCATCCGGGCATATTCGATGCGCAGGCCATGCGTGTTTCCCGCACCCTGCGCGAGTTCGACAACGTCGTCACCGCGCCGCTGCACGGCTTTCGCGACACCGATGACTACTGGTCGCGCGCCAGTTCCCTGCCGCTGCTGCGGAACATCGCCCTGCCGACCCTGATCATCAATGCCCTGGACGACCCTTTCGTGCCTTTGGCGGCATTGCCAGACCCGGCATCGCTGCCGGACTGCATCACGGCGGAGTTTCCCGCCGAGGGCGGCCATGTCGCCTTTGTCAGCGGCGCATTTCCCGGCCACCTGGACTGGTTGCCCCGGCGCCTGTTGCGGCACTTCCGGGCGGCAGTTCGCACCGACCATGCCTGAGTCATGCGCGGGCTGTGGCATGGGAGGTAGAGCGAAGGCCCGCTGCTAAAATGTAGGCACCGGGATGCGTTGCAGGCACGCCAGTCACGGCAAACGGTCCCGATCCGGCTTGACTCCCCTTTCACATCTTCTTGCGGCGCTTCCGACATGACAACAGCTTCCTCGCTCCCCCCGGCCGAGATCTTCAAGGCCTATGACATTCGCGGCATCGTCGGCCGGACCCTGACAGAAGAAGGGGTCCGGCTGATCGGTCGCGCGCTCGGCAGCGAGGCGCGCGCCCGCGGGCAGACAGCCTTTGCCATCGGTCGTGACGGCCGCCTTTCCGGGCCGTCGCTGGCAGCGGCACTGGCCGAGGGCCTGTGCGCCAGTGGTGTCGATGTCATCGACATCGGCATGGTGGCCACGCCCATGTCCTATTTCGCCGCACACCAGCTCGGCACCGGCAGCGCGGTGTCGGTCACCGGCAGCCACAACCCGCCGGAATACAACGGCCTGAAGATGGTGCTGGGCGGCACCACGCTGTCCGGCGAGGACATCCAGCGCTTGCGCCAGCGCATCGAAACCGGTGATTTCACCAGCGGCCAGGGCAAATTGACGCACGCCGACGTGCGTCAGGCCTATCTCGATCGCATCACCAGTGACGTGAAGCTGGCGCGGCCCATGCGTATCGCCGTGGATTGCGGCAACGGCGTGGCCGGGGCCACTGCGGCCGAGCTGTTCCGCACCCTGGGCTGTGAAGTGACCGAACTGTTCTGTGACGTGGATGGCACGTTTCCCAACCACCACCCCGACCCTTCGCAGCCGGAGAACCTCAAGGATGTGGCCGAGGCCGTGGCCAAAGGCGGACTGGACCTCGGTTTTGCCTTTGATGGCGATGGCGATCGTCTCGGCGTGATCACGCGCAATGGCAAGCTCATCTTCCCGGATCGCCAGCTCATGCTGTTCGCGCGCGACGTGCTGTCGCGCTGCCCCGGCGCGGAAATCATCTACGACGTGAAATGCACGCGCCAGCTGGCGCCCTGGATACGCCAGTACGGCGGGGTGCCCAGCATGTGGAAGACCGGGCATTCGCTGATCAAGGCGCGCATGAAGGAGCGCAAGGCACCGCTGGCCGGCGAGATGAGCGGCCACATCTTCTTCGGCGAGCGCTGGTATGGCTTCGATGACGCCCAGTACGCCGGGGCGCGCCTGCTGGAGATCCTGTCCAAGGAAAGCGATCCGTCTGCGGTACTGGAATCGCTGCCCGATGCGCTCAGCACACCGGAGCTTCAGTTGGCCTTGAGTGAAGGCGAGCCGCACCGCCTGATCGCCGGCATGCAGGAGAGCGCGCAGTTTCCCGGCGCCGAGCAGGTCATCAAGCTGGATGGCCTGCGGGTCGAATATCCCGATGGGTTCGGCCTGGCGCGTGCCTCCAACACCACACCGGTCATCGTGCTGCGCTTCGAGGCCGACAATGCCCAGGCGCTGGCACGCATCCAGGCATCCTTCCGTGAAGTGCTGCTGGCAGCCAAGCCGGGCGCCAAGCTGCCCTTCTGAGCGTCAGCAGGCTGTTGAAGAACGATTTCCTGGTTCACAGGGAAGCGTTTTAAAACAGGCGCCAGAGTGATGGGTCAAGGGGGGCCGTGTCCCCCTTTTTCAACAAACTGTCAGAGCATTCAGGCTGGTCAGGCCAGGATGAGTTGGAGAAGCGCCGGCGCGACATGCGCCGGCTGCCTTCGTCCTCGATCCGGTTTACTTGCGGGCCTGCTGCTTGTCATGCGTCTCGCGACGGATCTCCCGGCTGTTGCGATTGGCCTCGTGCTGCAGCCGCGCGCGTTCCTGCGGCGTCACCACGCCATCGGACTTGGCCTTGGCTTCATGTTTCTCCAGGCGGTCGGCACGTCGTTCCAGCCGGTTCGCTTCCGGCGCGGTCAGTTGTCCTGAATTCACGCCCTTGTCGATGCGCCTTTGCTGGTTGGCTTCACGCTTGTCGAGATTGGGTGTGGCGGGCTGGG
>CAIPGJ010000925.1 GCA_903864555.1 uncultured Pseudomonadota bacterium
CACGCCGATGCGCAGGCGCTGGCTGGCCATCCGGCTGGCGCACAGGCTGGCGGGATCCGCATCCGGGAAGCCTTCCAGGGCATCGGCAATCCAGAGTACGCGCATGGGAAAGGGTGCGGCGCAAGCCACCGCAGGACGTTGCTGGGAGCGGGCGATTCTACTCTGCGCCCTGCGCATCCGGCGGTGCTGACGGCAGCTGTCCGCGCTGACGGCGTCTGCCCAATCCGCCCAATCCGCCCGAAGGCCTGTCGGGCGGTACACAGGTCAACGCTCCCGCAATGACTCGTCCAGGGTCTTGGTGATGGGCTTGGTCAGATAGGACCACACTGTTTTTTGTCCGGTGCGGATTTCAACGATGCTGGTCATGCCAGGCTGGATGCTGATGCGCTCCCCCTGACGCGGCTTGAGATCGCTCTTGTCTATGGTGACGTGAACCCGGTAATAGGGAACCTCCTGCCCGTTGATCTGCTCGGTCAGGGTGTCCGCGCTGATGTAGCTGACATGCCCGTGCAGGACCCCATAGACGGCATAGTCGTAGGCGTCCAGCTTGACCGTCGCGGGCAGGTTGAGCCGCATGAAACCTGCGTCGGCCGTGCGCACCTTGGATTCGATGACCAGGCTGTCATCGACCGGGACGATCTGCATGAGCTCGTCCCCGGGCCTCGCAACACCGCCTAACGTGGTCATGCGCACATTGCGAACCACGCCATCCATGGGTGCGCGCAGTTCGGTCAGGTCGAGCTCCTCCCTGCGCTGCGCCAGCACCTGCACCGCGCCTGACAGGTCTTCCTGCGCCTTCGAAAGTTCGGCCTGGCTGTCCTGCAGGTACTTGTTGCGCTTGCTGGACATCTGCCCGGCGAAATCGGCCACCTGGCGCTGCAGCTTGAGGACTTCGGCGCGACTGACATCGCCGCTCTTGAGCAGCGGCAGATTCATGTCCAGTTCCTGCTGGGCAAGATCGCGCAGCTTGTCCAGCGTGCCGAGGTCTTCCTTCATCAGGTGCTGGCGTTTCTGGAACAGCGATACCTGATTGGCACGGAACTGGGAATAGGGCTCCAGGTCGCGGGAAAACTGCAGGCTGTCGCGGCCGAACACCTCGGCATCCAGCCTCGCGATGGTGGCCCTCAGCGCAGCGGCCCTGGTCGCCACCTCCTCGTAGGCGGCCTGCAGGCGGGCCCGCTCGAACCTCACCAGCATCTGGCCCTTCCTGACGGCATCGCCTTCGCGCACCAGCAGGGCCTCCATCACACCACCATTCGGCGGTGCCTGTATGACCTGGTTTCGCGAGGTTGCGATGACGCTCCCGGGAGCACGCGTGATCTGATCGAGTTCCGCCCAATTGGCCCATGCAACAAATGCCGCAACGCTGGCCAGCGTCGTCCAGAGCAGCACTCGTGCGGTCACGCCCGCCCCTTTTTTTTCGTTCATCAATTGACTCCACCGGCAATGACGGTCGCTGGCCCGGCCTGCGGGCGGGGCTGTCCGCCCTGCCCCCTGAGCCCGGCCAGCACCGCATCCCGCGGACCATCAAGCAGGATGCGTCCGTCACGGATAACGATCAGACGCGTCAATATGGGGAGCAATGCAGTCTTGTGCGTGGCCACAACC
>CAIPGJ010000926.1 GCA_903864555.1 uncultured Pseudomonadota bacterium
GAAGGAATGATGGGCTGGCCGGGGCACATGAAATTATTCTCTCATGCGGATGTGGCCTGATTGCGGCCAACCATCATTCTCCCTGCAAGCCGTGTAAGGTTATCTCGACGGAGAAGCACGAAGAACTTCGCATCACCTGGCCGGAACAAGGCGCCATACGGCTATCGGCATTTCCCCCTAGAATCCTCCGCAGTCGCCAGGGTCCATCGTGGCCTTGCGGCGGTCATTCAGCATCTTCCTCAACGGCAACACACAGAAGAGAAGGCACATGACAACCATCAAGGAGGCTCTCGCCGAAGAGAATTTTTCGGCGGAGGAAATCATCCGGCTCGCCATCGCCCGCCGCGGCGATATCTTTCCGGAGCAGCGCATCTTCATCCAGGCCGACCCCAAGGCCTATTCCATCAACCAGCGCGCTGTCGGTTACGTGCACCAGTACGACAAGCTGGGCACCGCGGAGCAGGTGCTGTCCCTGCCCATGCGCGAACTGATCGCCACCTGCATGCTGGCCGCCAAGGGCGATGACCGCTTCGCCCCCAACCATGTGCGGCGCATGTGGCGCATCGGCGTCACCAACAAGGTGATGTTCGAAGCGGCGCTCGCCATGGTGCCCGCCACCGGCTGGTCCACCATCCCGCATGTGGCGCTGGCCGTCATCACCGCCGGTGATCCGAACTACACCGATGGCGCCATCCCCGATGGCGGTGAACCGAAAACCCTCAAGCCCTTCGTCGAGCTCATCCAGGGCCGCACGCTGGCCCAAGGCGTGGACGACGCCGGCCTGCTGGCCGACCCGGACTGGGCCGACATTGCCAAGATCGACCCGGAGCTGGCCACACGCGCGGCACGCCTGCTCGATTACGCGCTGCTGGTGGGCGGCCCCGGCGACAAGGACCTGCTCGGGCCCGGCCCGCGCGAACTGGTGTGCATCGCCGGCCTGTGCAGCAAGGGCTACGTCGAGATGGCCGTGCGCCACATCAAGCGCGCCTACGCCTGGGGCATGACCAAACGCCAGGTCATGGAAGCCATCTCCTGCCTGCTGCCCATGGGCGGAGCCCCTTCACTGGCCATCGGCATGCAGGCCATCCGTCTCGGAGACCAGCCATGAATACCAAGCCAACGCGATTCGCTTCACTCGCCATCGCCGCGACTACGCTAGCCACCCTGGCCGCCCTGCCCCACACCGCACTGGCCCAGGCCTGGCCCGCGCGCAGCGTGCGCGTGATCGTGCCCTTCACGCCCGGCGGCGGCGTGGACATCGTCGCGCGCGCCATCGCCATGAAGATGCAGGAGAACCTCGGCCAGCCCTTCGTCATCGACAACCGCGCCGGCGCCGGCAGCAACATCGGCATCGAGGCGGCGGTGCAATCCACACCCGATGGCTACACACTGCTGGTGGCCTCCAGCGCCATTGCCATCAACCCCAGCATCTACAAGGAACTGCGCTACGACGCGCTGACCGACCTGGCGCCCATCAGCCTCACCTCGGTGGTGCCGCTGGTGCTGGTCACCAGCCCCAAGCTGCCGGTGCAGAGCATCGCCGACATCATCGCGCTGGCAAAAGGCGCCAAGACCCCGCCCAGCTATGCCTCGGCGGGCCTGGGCAATTCCACGCACCTGGCCATGGAACTGCTGCGCATGTCCACCGGCACCAAGCTGCTGCACATCCCCTACAAATCCACCTCGCAGAAGAACACCGACGTCATCAGCGGCCAGGTGGACATGATGTTCGCCGCACCACCCTCCGTGACCAACTTCATCCGCTCGAAGCAGATGAAGGGCATCGCTGTCTCGGGCGCGAGGCGCTCCTCCGTGCTGCCCGACCTGCCCACCGTCGCCGAAGCGGGCGTCGCCGGCTACGACTTCGTCTCCTGGAACGGCATGTTCGCCCCGGCAAAAACGCCCACGACCATCATCGGCCAGGTGCATGCAGAACTGGTGAAGATCACCTCCAACCCGGAGATCAAGAACCGACTGGCCAACGAAGGCGCCGACCCGGTGACCAATACCCCGGCGGAGTTTGCCGCTTACATCAAAGCGGAGATCGGGAAGTACGCGAAGCTGGTGGCGGCGACGGGGATACCCAAGGAGTAGCAGGACTGCCGGTGTTAACCCCCTTGTCAAAGGTTCTTCACCAATTTGCGGGGAAAGGTCTGGTATCTGCGAATCTGTCTGCAGTGCCTACCGAAACAATGGCTTCATATCTGGA
>CAIPGJ010000927.1 GCA_903864555.1 uncultured Pseudomonadota bacterium
GGGTGACCATGTCATTCCGCTCTACACGCCCGAATGCCGCCAGTGCGAGTACTGCCTGTCGGGCAAGACCAACCTGTGCCAGGCGATCCGCGTGACCCAGGGCCAGGGCGTGATGCCCGATGGCAGCAGCCGCTTCTCCATTGGTGGGAAGAAGCTGCACCACTACATGGGCACCTCGACCTTCGCCAACTACACCGTGGTGCCGGAGATCGCGCTGGCGAAGATCCGCGAGGATGCGCCTTTCGACAAGGTCTGTTACATCGGCTGCGGGGTGACCACCGGCATCGGCGCGGTGATCAATACGGCCAAGGTCCAGCCGGGTGACAATGTGGTGGTGTTCGGCCTGGGCGGCATCGGTCTCAATGTGGTGCAGGGTGCGCGCCTGGCCGGGGCCAACATGATCGTCGGTGTCGACACCAATCCGGCACGCAAAACCCTCGCCGAAAAATTCGGCATGACCCATTTCGTCAACCCGAAGGAAGTCGAGGGTGACCTCGTGCCGCATCTCGTGAATCTCACCAAAGGCGGGGCGGATTACAGTTTCGAGTGCATCGGCAATGTCGAGGTGATGCGCCAGGCGCTGGAGTGCTGCCACAAGGGCTGGGGTCAGTCCATCATCATCGGCGTGGCGGGCGCCGGGCAGGAGATCAGGACGCGGCCTTTCCAGCTGGTCACCGGGCGGGTGTGGAAGGGCACGGCCTTCGGCGGCGCCAAGGGCCGGCGCGACGTGCCGAAGATCGTCGACTGGTACATGGAAGGCAAGATCAACATCGATGATCTCATCACCCACAAGCTCAAGCTAGCCGACATCAACCAGGGTTTCGATCTGATGCACGAGGGCAAGTCGATACGTTCGGTGGTGGAGTTCTAGTCCTGCCCGGACTGGTGCCGCACGACCTTTTGGCCGCGGTTGCGAGCTCCCCGAAAGACCTGATAACAATACCTCGATAGCCTCAATGCTGAAAACAGGGCATTCCTGAAAATGATCATTTTTCATGCGCAGAACGTTCAGAATGCCCGGCTCACCCTGACGAAGGCGGCCGGGCGGCCGAACTGGCTGGTGGTGGTGTTGCCGACGAATTCCACCTGGAAGCTGTTCACCTCGCGCACGAATGCGAGGCTGCGATCGACGTAATCCTGTCCGCCCAGGTACAGGCGCATCCGCGCAGTTCAGCGGCCGAGCGCCTTCTTCACCGCCGCGATCAGGGCCTCCTTGTTGACCGGCTTGTGCAGGAAATCGCAGACGCCGATGTCGGTGACCTTCATCATCAGCCCGGAATTCTGGATGGAGGAGAGTGCAATGACCTTGAGGTCCTTGAACTGTGCCTCGCCGCGCAGCAGTGACAGGAACTCGTCCCCGCCCATGTGCGGCATGCGGATGTCCAGCAGCAGCAGGTCGGGTGGTGCGGCCATCAGCATCTTGCCGCCCTCGACCGCGTCCTCTGCCACGCGCACCTTGTAACCCTCATTCATCAGGTGCAGCTGCAGCAGCTCGCGCATGAACAGGTCATCGTCGATGATGAGGATGTCTGCGGATGCCTGGGTGTTGGCGGATTCAGTCATGGTGCCTGTCGATCGGTCCTGCTGCGGGTGCATCGGAGGGTGGGCCCTGAGGCGCCGATTATAAGCAGGGCATGCCTCAACGCTGTTCTTCCTCGGCAAATGGCGA
>CAIPGJ010000928.1 GCA_903864555.1 uncultured Pseudomonadota bacterium
CCCGTGGCACTGGCACAGATGCCAAGCACCCTGCGGTATCATCCCCGCCAGCCCTGCGTCCGGCCGGGCGCAGGGAAAAACCAAAGGCAAAAGGAGGGGTACCGATGCGTTCACTCATTCGCCCTATGTCATTTAGCCCTGTGTCATTTAGCACCATGTCACGTCGAACCGCCTGCGCTGCACTCACCGCAGCCGCCGCAAGCCTGACCTCCGCTAGTGGCCTCGCCCAGGGCATCGGTGACTGGCCCAACCGGCCGGTCAGCTGGATCATTGCCACCTCGCCCGGTGGCGGCGTGGATTTCGAGTCGCGCCTGTATTCGCAAAAGCTCAACGAGGCGTTCGGCAAGCCCTTCGTGCTCGATTACAAGCCCGGCGCCGGCTCGACCATCGGCGCGGCCTACGTCTCCAAGGCGGCACCGGATGGCTACACCATCCTGTCGATGACGCCCAGCCACACCATCTCGCCGCTGGTCTACGCGACGCTGCCCTACAACCTGGACCGCGACTTCTCGCACATCTCGCTCACCAGCAAGCGGCCCAGCCTGTTCCTGGTGCACCCGTCCTTCCCGGCGAAGGACTTCAAGCAATACGTCGCCCTCGCGCGCCAGAACCCGGACAAGTACAACATCGGCACCTCCGGCGCCGGCACCATCGGTCACCTGGCGCTCGAATGGCTGCACAGCCTGGTGGGCGCCAAGGTCACCTACGTCAACTTCAAGGGCGGCGGCCCCTCCTACACCGCGCTCATCTCCGGGCAGCTCGATGGCGTGATCGGCAGCCCGGCGGCCATGATCCCGCACATCAAGTCAGGCAAGGCGCGCGCATTGGTCACCACCACTTCCGAGCGGCTCAAGGTGCTGCCCGACCTGCCCACCGTGCAGGAAGAGGGCTACGCCGGTTATGACTACGCCCAGTGGATAGGCGTGGTGGCCCCGGCCAGGACACCCGTTGCGATCCGCGAGCGCCTGAGCGCCGAGCTGGCGAAGATCGTGAAGATGCCCGACGTCTACGCCAAGGTCGCCGACGACGGCACCATCATGATCGGCAGCAGCCCGGAGTACCTGCGCAAGTACATCAGCGATGAAGCGGCACGCTGGCGCAAGGTGGTCAACGACTCGGGCATCAAGCTGGCCGAGTAGCGCAGCAGGAACGCAGCAGTAGCGCAAGACAAGGGCTGCCCGCCAGCCCCACAAGAACACTCCAGAGAGGAACGCCATGAAACTCGAATCCGTCTACGACTTTCGCATCGCCCCCGCCCCGGCCCGCGTCTACAGCGGCAAGGACGCCCTGGGCAATCTGCCCGCGGAACTGAAGCGCCAGCGCGCCAAGCGCGCCTTCATCCTGTGCGGCCAGTCGGTCTCCAAAAAGACCGACATCATCACGCGCATGAAGGCGCTGCTGGGTGAGGCCTTTGCCGGCATCTACGACCAGATGAAAAAGGACACCCCCATCGACGACATCATGGCCGCGCGCGAACTGGCCCGCGCCTGCCAGGCCGACATCCTCATCGCCGTGGGCGGCGGCAGCGCCATGCAGGGCGGGCGGGTGCTTGCCATCATGCTGGCCGAGAAAGGCGCCCCCGAGGAGCTGTGCACCCAGTACCCGGAATTCGGCAATGCCATCAGTCCCAAGCTGCTGGAGAAGAAACTGCCCATCATCAATGTGCTCACCGTGCCCAACTCCGCGCAGAACCGCGGCGGCTCGCCGGTCAAGAAGGGCGACTACCGCCTGGAGTTCTTCGACCCCAAGACCCGGCCGGTCGCCCTCATCTGGGATGCCGATGCGCTGATGACCGCGCCGGACTCGATGATGCGCAACACCGCCTGCTCACTCCTTTGGCGGGCCAGCATGGACCTGGGCTACAAGCGCGCCAATACCCTCGCCCAGTACAACCGCCGCAACGTGCTCGACATCGCCCGCGGTGCCGTTCCGCACATGCTCACCGACCCCGGTGCGCGCATCGAAATGTGTGTGGCCTCCTACCTGCAGAACCGCGAGGCCGATGACGGCGGTACGCGCACCAACCACTGGGCCGGGCGCGTGGTGTATGCCTTTGCCACCTCCATCTTCAACAAGTTCGAGCACGTCGGCCAGGGCGAAGCCCGTGCCGCCCTCACGCCCACGGTACTGCGCCGCATGGGCGGCCGTGACCCCGAATGCATGTGCCGCATCGCCGAAGCCTGGGGCCTGTGGAAGGAAGGCGACCCCGCCGACCAGGCCCACCTGCGCCTGGCCGACGAACTGGAACGCCAGTTCAATGCGCTCAAGATGCCGAAGACACTCGGCGACATCAAGGTGCCCCGCGACGCCGCCGCCGCGTTGCTGGAAAATTCCCTGCGCAACTTCAACGCCGACCCCAAGCGCGAGTTCGTCAAGGAACGCGAGTTCCTGAAAGAAGTGCTGGAGGCTTGCTGGTAGGCGTTGCTAAACCGGCAAGCTGGACAGGTCCGCTCGCATCCGTGGACGGAAAAAGCGGACCGGCACAAGGGTAATGCCCCCCGCAAGGATGGGCGTGCCGTCTCCCGGTGGTTGGGTTCCTCAGCGATTTCCCCGGGACACTGAGGCAGCAAACCTGGCAGGGTCGGCAAGCCCCCCCCCTGTCAAAGGCGCTTCACCACATTCCGGGGACGCAGGCTGAGAACCAGCCAGTTCCATGCGCATGCCTGGCTCTGACGGCCTGTCTGGCAGAAGGCCTGGCTTGTTCAATGGCCCGGGATGAGGCATTGCCGTCCAGGCCGGGACCACAACGGATCGTTTCGCCCGGGACAAACGGCGCGCGCAACCGCTAAACCACCTTGTCCTTGCGCAGTTGCGCCAGGGTCGCGTCATCCATGCCCAGCAGCGACTTCAGTACTTCGTCGGTGTGTTGCCCGATGGAGGGCGGCGCCTGATAGTCGGTGATGGGGGTTTCCGACAGGCGGATGGGGCTGCGCAGCAGCGGCACGGTGCCGGTGGCCGAGTTCGGATGCGGGGCATGCACGATGGGGTCGCGC
>CAIPGJ010000929.1 GCA_903864555.1 uncultured Pseudomonadota bacterium
TAAGCAGAAGCCAGTTGTCGGTTTCGACGCGGCGATTGCGGATCAGCTTTTCCATAGACGTACTCTTTGAAAGGTTCGGTTCCGATGCGGTGGGCGACGTCGATGAAGCGCTCGGCTTCGCTGTCCCGGCGGTCCAGGTAGCAGCGGATCAGGCGTTCAATGACGTCGGGGACTTCGGCGCGGGCAAACGAGGGCCCGATCACCTTGCCGAGTGAGGCGCCGCGGCCGCCGGGGTGTGTCTGTCCCTGGTTGCCGCCAACTTCGATCTGGTACCACTCCTCGCCATTCTTGTCGACGCCGAGGATGCCGATGTGGCCGACATGGTGGTGGCCGCAGGCGTTCATGCAGCCGGAGATGTTCAGGTCCAGCTCGCCAATGTCGTACTGGTAGTCCAGGTTGTCGAAGCGTTCCTGGATGGCTTGCGCCACCGGGATGGACTTGGCATTGGCCAGGGCGCAGAAATCGCCCCCCGGGCAGCAGATGATGTTGTTGATCAGGCCGATGTTGGGGATGGCAAAACCCAGCGCCTTGGCTTCTTCCCAGACCTGCGGCAGGTCGGACACGCGCACGTCCGACAGGATCAGGTTCTGTTCATGCGAGACGCGCAGTTCGCCGAATGAATAACGCTCGGCCATGCCGGCTACCGCTTCCATCTGCGCCGAAGTGGCGTCTCCCGGCGGGACGCCGGTCGGCTTGAGCGACAGGGTGACGGCGACATAGCCGGGCACCTTGTGCGGGAAGGTGTTGCGCTCGTGCCAGCGGCGGAACGCGGCATTCGAGGCGAGCAGTTGCCCGACCTGCGCATCGTGCTCCGGCAGCTTCTGGTAGTCGGGGCGGGTGAAGCGGCCCTCGACGCGCTTTACTTCCTCGGCAGTCAGGGTGTTGGGGCCGTCCTTGAGCCTGGCCCACTCGGCCTCGACTTCCTCGCGGAACTTGTCGGCGCCGCGTTCCTTCACCAGGATCTTGATGCGGGCCTTGTACAGGTTGTCGCGCCGGCCGTAACGGTTTTAGACGCGCAGCGCCGCTTCCAGGTAGGTGAGCAGGTGCTGCCAGGGCAGGAACTCGCGGATCACCGGGCCGACGATGGGCGTGCGCCCCAGGCCACCGCCGATGATGACGCGAAAGCCGATTTCCCCATTGGCGTCCTTCACGGCATGCAGGCCGATGTCGTGGACGTAGGTGGCGGCACGGTCGACGCTGGCGCCGTTCACTGCGATCTTGAATTTGCGCGGTAGCCAGTTGAATTCGGGGTGGAAGGTCGACCACTGGCGCAGGATCTCGCACCAGACAAAGGTGTCGACGATCTCGTCCTTCGCGATGCCGCCGAAATGGTCGGCGGTGATGTTGCGGATGCAATTGCCGGAGGTCTGGATGGCGTGCATCTGCACCGAGGCGAGCTCGGCGAGGATCTCGGGCACATCCTCCAGCTTCGGCCAGTTGTACTGGATGTTCTGGCGCGTGCTGAAGTGGCCGTAGTCGCGGTCGTAGGTGCGTGCGATGTGGGCGAGCTTGCGCAACTGCCTGGCCGAGAGCATGCCGTAGGGGATGGCCACTCGCAGCATGGGCGCGAAGCGCTGGATGTACACGCCGTTGCGCAGGCGCAAGGGGCGGAATTCGTCGTCCTTCAGGCTGCCGGTCAGGAAACGCCGGGTCTGATCGCGGAACTGCGCAACACGCTGCTCCACCACTTGCTGGTCAATCTCGTCGTAGGTGTACATGGTCTTTCTTCACGTCCTGTGGTGCCCGTCCCGACGGTGCCGGGTGCAAGCTGGTGCAAACCAGAAGCTCGGCTTCCCACCGGGATGCCGATCGTATTAAACTCGTCTTATTCTAAAAAAGACTTAAAAGCTATTAGCTTGCTACTTTTAGTTATATGAACTTTCAACAACTTCGTTACGTTCGCGAAACCGTACGTCAGGGTTTGAACCTCACGGAAGCGGCCAACCGGCTGTTTACCTCCCAGCCGGGTGTGTCCAAGCAGATACGGGAGCTGGAGGACGAGCTCGGCGTGGAAATCTTCGTGCGCCGGGGCAAGCGCCTGGTTTCTCTGACCGAGCCGGGCAAGGCTGTGTTGCAGATTATCGAGCGCGTCCTGCTGGAAGCCGAGAATCTTAAACAAGTTGGCCGGGAATTCAAAGACGAACAGGTGGGCACCCTGACCGTGGCCACCACCCACACCCAGGCGCGCTATGCCCTGCCCAAGGTGGTTGCAGCGTTCAAGAAGCACTATCCCAGGGTGAAACTGGTGCTGGCGCAGGGCAGCCCACCCCAACTGGCGGAGATGGTGCTGGCGGGCACCGCCGACATCGCCATCGCCACCGAGGCGCTGGATCACTACCCGCAACTGCTGGCGCTGCCCGGGTACAACTGGCACCACACCATCGTCGTGCCGCTGAAGCACCCGCTGCTCAAGGTCGGCCGGGTGTCGCTGGAAGAACTGGCGCGCTATCCCATCATCACCTACGACACTGCGTTTACCGGCCGCTCGCATATCGACGAGGCCTTCGCTGCCCACGGACTGACCCTGGACCTGGTGCTCACCGCCATCGACGCCGATGTCATCAAGACCTACGTGGAGATGGGCCTGGGCGTGGGTATCGTCGCCTCCATGGCCTACGAGCCCCAGCGTGATCGGCATCTCAAGGCCATCGATGCCGGTCACCTGTTCCGCTCGAGCACCACCCGGGTGGCCATCCGCCGCGGATCCTTCTTGCGCGGTTACACCTACGCCTTCATGGAATTGTTCGCGCCGCAGCTCACCCGCAAGGTGATCGACGCGGCGATGACGGGCGAGGCCGAGCAGTACGACCTGTAGCAATCAAGGTATCCAGGGGGCGCAGAGTAGAATCGCCCGCTCCCAGCAATGTCCTGCGGTGGCTTGCGCCGCATCCTTTCCCATGCGCGTACTCTGGATTGCCGATGGCCTGGAAGGCTTCCCGGATGCGGATCCCGCCAGCCTGTGCGCCAGCCGGATGGCCAGCCAGCGCCTGCGCATCGGCGTGCCGGTGCGCGAGCTGCAATCCGGCGCCGTTTTCCCGGATAGGGCTGCAGTGGCGGCCAGCCATCAACTGCTCGACATCGCCACTGCCCTGGAAGGGGTGAGTGCCGGTGAGCTTTCCGAAGTCGTGGTGTTCTCCAAGGTCCTGCAGCGCCATGCGGCCCATGTGCAGGCGCATGTCGAACTGGCCCGGCAACTGGCCGCGCGTGGCAGTCGCGTTGTCATGGACATCTGCGACAACCCCTTCGGCCAGCCCCTCTCGGGCGGCCTGCTTGAACTGCTGAAACTGGCGGACGTGGTGGTGGCCAATTCGCCAGCCATGGCCGAGATCATCGCCACGCATGCAGGATGCGAAGCCGTGGTCATCGCCGATCCGGTGGAAGGCCTGCGGCGACCGCCGCGGTTCGCTCCGCAGGCGCGCGGGGCAGGGTGGCTGCGCAGGGCTTCGGGGCAGTTGACGCTGCTGTGGTTCGGCGCGAATTACGCCTATCTGCGGCCCTGGCTGCCACGCCTCGAAGCGTATGCGCGCGGCGGCATCGGCATTGAACTCCGGCTGGTCAGTGCGCCCTTGCCGGAGATCGAGGCCGACCTCGCACGCTGGAGTCCTGCTGCCGGCGGTGAACTGACCTTGGGCTTCACGCCCTGGTCGCCTGACGTGTTGGCAGCAGCCTTGGCCGGGTGTGACCTGGTGTTCCTGCCCAGTGATCCGGCCGATCCCTATCGCATGGCGGCCAGTGCCAACCGGCTGACCGAAAGCCTGCAGGCGGGCCGCCTGGTGGTGGCCAGCGGGGTGCCCAGCTACTGGGAGTTCCGCGACAGCGCCTGGATCGGCGAGCGGCTGGAGGACGGCCTTGACTGGGCGCTGGTGCATCCACGCGAGGTGCTGGCGCGCATCGCCGCCGGCCAGCAGCGGGTGGATGCGCACTACCTGCCAGCGGTGGTGGCTGCGGCCTGGGCGGAGGTGCTTGGCATCCGCCCCGTGCCTGCCTGAGCGGGGAGGGCTGCGATGCATTCCGGGCAAACCCTGCAGGCCATGCGCCGCATCGTCCCGGACCTGTTCCGCCTGGGCTGGCCGGTGCTGATTGCGCAACTGGCGGTGATGGCGCATGGCCTCATCGACACGCTCATGGCCGGCCGCTACAGCACCGAGGATCTGGCCGCCGTCGGCATCGGCGGGGCCATCTTCTTCAGCGTGTTCGGTCCGCTGATGGGGGTGCAACTGGCGCTGACACCCATCGCCGCACGCCTGTTCGGCGCCGGCCGCAAGGGCGACATCGGCGAGCAGGTGCGCCAGGCCGCGTGGCTATCGCTGATGCTGGCCGTGGTGGCCATCCTCATCTACCGTTTCCCCGGGGCCTTCATTGCGCTCAGCCGTCCGGCGCCGGAGGTGGAGATCAAGGTGCGCGAGTTCCTCGCCATCATGGCCTGGGGCGTGCCCACGGCCATGCTGTTCCGCATTTTCTACGGGTACTCCACGGCGATTTCACGGCCACGCGTGGTGATGATGCTCAACCTGGCCGGACTGGCGTTGAAGATTCCGCTCAATTGGTGGTTCATCCACGGTGGCCTGGGCGTGCCGGCCATGGGCGCAGCCGGCTGTGCGCTGGCCACCACCGTGGTGTCCTGGCTGGTGTGCGGTGTCGCCTGGCTGTGGTGCGCGCGCCAGCCGTCCTATCAGGCCTACGGGGTGTTCGCTCATTGGTCGTGGCCGCGCCGGCATGACCTGTGGCAACTGGTGTCGCTGGGCCTGCCCATCGGCGTGACCTTCATGGTCGATGTCACTGCCTTTACCTTCATGTCGCTGTTCATCGCGCGACTGGGTGCTGCAGCATCCGCCTCGCACCAGATCGCCGCCAATCTCGCGGCCATGTGCTTCATGCTGCCGCTGGCGCTGGGCAATGCCTCGGGGGTGCTGGTGGCGCAGGCGCTGGGCGCGCGCGAGTACGCGCTGGCACGCCGCACCGGCCTGATCAGCCTGGCCATGGGTGTGCTGGTCGCCTGTGTGGTGGCCGCTTCGATCGCGCTGGCGTCGCAAACGCTGGCTGCGCTCTACAGCATCGATGCCCAGGTGCAAGCGGGCGCCGCCGCGCTGCTGGTCTTCGTCGCCGGCTACCATCTCTTCGATGCAGTGCAGGCCATCACGGTGAATGTGCTACGCGCCTACAAGCGCACCGTGGTGCCCATGCTCATCTATGGCATCGGGCTGTGGTGCGTTGGATTGGCCGGTGGCTATCAGCTGGGCCTGGGCAGTCTGGACCTTGCCTGGCTGGGTCTGCATCCGCCGATGGGTGCGCAGGGCTTCTGGGCCGGCGCCATTGCCGGCATGAGCCTGGCCGGGCTGGCTGTGGCGGTCTACTTCTTCCGGGTGACGCGGCCGGACGTGGTGCGTCGTGCCGAGGGTGACGCGGTGCGCAGCGGCTGACGCAGGGCGGCGTCGAGGGCGAGGCGTGCCCACTGCAGTGCTTGCGGCGGGGATTCCATGGCTTCTCCGGGCGCACTCCAGTAGGACAACGTGACCGGGCGACTGCGTGAGGTGTAGACGAAGGGCTGGCTGCCGGCCTGCTCGAAATGGTGCCGGCTGGTCTCGTCGGTCTTGAAATACAGCGTCTGGCTGGCGATGAGGGCGAACATGCGACCGCCGCAGAAAATGCCATGACCGCCGAACATGCGTCTGGCTGAAATCCGGCCCAGCGGTGCGAACAAGTCCACCACGTAGTCGGCAAACTCATCGCGGGGGTTGTTACTTCCAGCGGGAGTCCTGATCACAATATCGCTACAGGCCTTTTAGAGATAAAGCCTGGTATCAATAATTGATAATAATAAGCAGTGCTTACAACCCCAGGCGCCGCCATACTTCGGTGGTGAGGTCGGCCTGGTTCATGGTGTAGAAGTGCAGGCCCGGGGCGCCTTCGGCCAGCAGGCGTTCGCACAGGGCGGTGACCACATCCAGGCCGAGGGCGCGCTGTGAAGCGGTGTCCTCGCCATAGGCCTGCATTTTCAGCCTCAGCCAGCGCGGGATCTCCGCGCCGCAGGCTTCCGAGAAGCGTGCCAGCTGGGAGAAATTGGCAATCGGCATGATGCCCGGCA
>CAIPGJ010000930.1 GCA_903864555.1 uncultured Pseudomonadota bacterium
GCATTTGATAGTATGCTATTTATTATGTAGCACAGCATCGTGGCGCCGATGGCAATAGCCAAAGGCCAAATTAGGTCGGGTCCGCACCGGAATCAGCGGTCACGCGGGCCAAGCTCGGCACCCGCATCCCTGTACGTTTTGCGGGTTCAGGCCTGATTTCGCCCTTGGCCAAGTTGCATGGGCAGGGCATTGAACCCATGGCTTTGGGCCAATGATCATCCTGGACACCCATGTTTTGTCTGCCTTGATGCAGCAGCCTGACCGGCAGGTGGTGGATTGGTTGGACGACCAGCCTGCTGAATCCATCTGGCTGAGCAGTATCACCCTGTTTGAAGCCCGTTAGGCTGCCGATCGGAAAACCCTTGGCCGCCCTGTAGATATGCGAGATACCTTAATTGCCGGCATCGCCTTAGCCCGCCGTGCCACCCTTGCCACGCGAAATGTGCGGCATTTTGATGATTTGTCGGTCCCGGCGGTCAACCCCTGGGCCGACGCCTGAAACAATTGCTTGAGCCCACCAACCTGTGCGGCTCCGGCGCCAACTACGACCCCCACACCGTCACCATCTGGGGCAGCGGCCTGGCAAGCCCAAGTGGGCTTAGACTCAGGCTTAACTAGGGTGTATGCTGATTTTCTGAAGGAGAAAACTTAATGAGCACGACGACCAGGCTTTTTGACGCAATTAAGGGTATTCCTGACCCTGTATTGGCTGAGATTGTCGATTTTGCCGAATTTTTGCGCACCAGACGGCTTAACCTAAATCCCGCAGTCAGCGACGAGCCACTTATGACGCTCTCAGGCGGGCTTGAGCGGTCGAAAAACTTTGCAGCTGATCCCTTGGCTCTGCAAACTCGGATGCGCGATGAGTGGAATTAAATATCTACTTGATACTAACTTCATCCTGGGGCTTCTGAAGTCACAGCCCGTGGTGCTTGAAGAAGTTGCGTTGCGTAACCTCTCCATTGGGGCGTGCGCTTACAGCGCTATCACACGAATCGAGCTGTTGGGGTTTCCAGACATAAGCCGTGATGAGGAGTCCCTGATACGGCAGAAATTGGAGCGTCTTACTTATCTTCCGTTATCGCGTGCAATAGAGGATGTTGCGATCAGTTTGCGCCAGACGCGGAAGATAAAGCTCCCAGACGCCATGATTGCGGCAACAGCGCTCTGCGCTGGCATAGAGCTACTGACACTTGATAAACATCTCCAGTCGGTCGCGCGCAAATCAGAAAATTGATGCGTCACCATCCCCTACCCATCATGACCACCCCCCAAAGTCGCCCCTATCACTGGCAGCCTTGAATAAATCCGGGCAATTGCAGCCGCAGGCTAGACACCCATGTTTTGTCTGCCTTGATGCAGCAGCAGCCTGACCGGCAGGTGGTGGCTTGGTTGGACGACCAGCCTGCTGAATCCATCTGGCTGAGCAGTATCACCCTGTTTCACCAGAACTCACGCCGAGCTGGACCTGATCAACTAAACCGCTGTTGCAAGGAACCTTGGGGAACGCTCACGTTAGCCGCATCGCAACTGCCTTGTGGCAACGGCCTCAGCACAGCATCTTCCACGCCAGGTACTCTGACGGTCGCAAACCATATCGCGCCAGGATGCTTTCATGCAGGCGCTGTAGTTCGTCGACGAGAAGTGCCCAAAGGCTCATCCAGCCCAGGCGCGAGCTGTTACGCCACAGCCACCTCCACCAGGCAGTCGTAAAACGTGGGCGCTCTGCCCAGGTCGGTCAGCAGCTGGCTGGTCAGCTGGTTGACATTGGTGCCGTCCAGTCCAAA
>CAIPGJ010000931.1 GCA_903864555.1 uncultured Pseudomonadota bacterium
ATGGATTTGCGGGCAGGGACTTGCCTGATTGAAAGGCGCGGGGACCTGCATTGCGCGCGCCATTTCTAACGCCCGCCTGTTCAGATATCCGTTCAAATTCAGCCCGTTCTAGGTCATCCGCAATGCCGGTTCCGATGCTGATGACAGCGCGCCCGAAGCGGGGCATGATGGCGCCGCGCCTCGTTCACACGAAGCCAATAAAAACGTTGAAGAAGTTTGGCATTCAGATCAAAGGAGAGAGACCCATGAAGCGATTTTTATGCAGTGGATTAGTGGCACTTCTTGCATGCGTTTCCGGCAGCGTGCAAGCGCAGACCTTCCCGTCACGCCCCATCACCATGTATTCGCCATGGACCGCTGGCGGTCCGACCGACCTTGCCATGCGCGCCCTCGCAGAGGCCGTGTCCAAACCACTGAATGCGCGGGTGCTGGTGGAGAACAAACCGGGCGCGGGCGGTGCGCTCGGTGCAACGGCGGTTGCCTCGAGCAAACCGGACGGCTACACACTCTCGCAACTGCCGCTCGGCGTGTTCCGCCTGCCCTACATGACAAATACCACCTTCGATCCCATTCGGGACATCACATGGATCCTGAACGTGGCCGGCTATGAGTTCGCCACTAACGTGCAAGGCAAGTCCCCGTGGAAAACCTGGGAGGAACTGCTGGCCTACGCCAAGGCCAATCCGGGCAAGCTGACCTACGGGCATCCGGGCGTCGGCACCAGCCCGCACCTGACCACGGTGGACATCGCCCAGCGCCTGGGCATCGACTGGGTGCATGTGCCCTATCCCGGCAGCGCCGACAGCCTGCGCGCGCTGCGTGCCGGCCAGATCGACATCCACGTCGGGTCACCGCCCTGGGCCATGGTAAAGAACGGTGACGTGCGCCCTCTGGTCACATGGGGCCCCACCCGCTCGCCAAAATCGCCGGATGTGCCGACGCTGAAGGAAAAGATGGGCATCGTGTCCAACTCACCCTGGGGCATCGGTGGCGCCGCCGGCATGGCCCCGAAGATCGTCAAGATCCTGCATGACGGCTTCCGCAAGGCGATGGAGGATCCGGCGCTGGACAAGGCGCTGGACGCCGTGAACATGGAGCTCTACTACATGGGCGGTGAGGAATACCAGAAATGGGCACGCGCCCAATTCCTCGAAGAAAAGAAGACGGTCGAGCGGCTCGGCCAGAAGCAGTAGCACGCATCAAGGGCGCGGAGGGCGGGGAAACCCGCTGCCGCGCCTGCCGCTGCGTCAACTCAGTATCAATTCAGACGCAGCGAGCTTCCTTCAGGCACCCGCAACCTTTTCAGTGGCGCCCCGCAATCCGGTTCGCCGGTGCATCGGCATGCCACAACTCGCGATGCCACCTGAATACAATCAGCACCGTAAACATGATGCCTGTTGTGCAGTACAAGGTCGCCATCGCCGTATATCCCACATACGTGATCAGCGGCCCGGAGACCAGCAGGCCGATCGGCAGACCATAAATCGCAAACATGCGTATGCCCATGATGCGGCCGCGGAACTTTTCGTCCGCACTACGGAGCAGCACGGTGGACATCAACACCATGGTCAGGCTCTGCACAAACCCGGAGCACACCAGCACCAACATGCCGGAAGCAGCATCCTTCATCTGCGCAAATATCATCAGCATGGCAAACCAGCCGATCGCCGACATCAGCATCATGCGCGCCGGCGGGAACACACTCCCGATGCGCGACAGCGTCAGCGAACCGATCAGGGCCCCCGTTGCGGAACTGGCCACCAGCCAGGCCAGGCCGGCCTGTCCGGTCTGGTGAATCTCCTTGGCCACGTAAGGCATCAGGCCGTTCACCAACGGAAACCCGGCCAGGTTGACGAGGAAGGCCAGCCACATCACCGCCAGCAATTGCGGCGTGTTCCAAACGTGCGCGAAGCCTTCCTTCAGGTCACGCCAATGAGAAGACCGCGGAGACGACTGCAGCTGCGCGGCCCTGGCCGCATCACGAGCCGCGTGCCTTGACTTTGCATCCCGCGCAACCTGCCGCGTCAGGAAAAAGCTGGTGGCATACAGGGTGGCGACCACCGCGTACGCCGGCCCCATGCCCAGCGTCGCCGCCAGGCCCGCCCCGGCGATCGCACCGGCAATGCGCGCCGAATCCATGGTGGTGCGCGAAATGCTCATTGCCTTCATCCACAGATTCGCGGGCATGGTCTCGCCGACGAGCGAGGCGCGCATTACCAGGTCCGAAGGCCGCACCAGCCCGGTCAGCGCAGCGATGACAAACACATGCCAGGGCACCAGCACGCCGCTGAACGCCAGCGTCATCAGGATAGCGGCAAGCAGGCCGTAGAAGCCGCGCATCATGCAGAGCAGGTTGCCGTGGCCGATGCGGTCTCCCACCACGCCGAACATCGGCGCCACCAGCGTCCCCAGATACTGCAGGGAGGCGAACAGCGTGAGCATCAGCACCGATTCGGTCTCGACCAGCACGTACCAGCCGAGGATCAGGGTCTCCATCTCGAAGGCCCAGGA
>CAIPGJ010000932.1 GCA_903864555.1 uncultured Pseudomonadota bacterium
GGCCGAATCGTGCAGTCTGCGGGCAGGCTGGCCCGTGATGTGCGTGACATCCGTGCGGGCATCGGGTTCGTGTTCCAGCAGTTCAACCTGGTCGACCGCCTGCCGGTGATCACCAATGCACTGGCCGGCATGCTTCACGGCGTTCCCGGGTGGCGCAGCATCATCCGGCACTTCACTGCGGAGGAGACGCGCCGCGGCCAGGAAGCCCTTGCCCGTGTCGGACTGGCCGAACGCGCAATGCAACGCGCTTCGACGCTTTCCGGGGGACAGCAGCAGCGGGTTGCGATCGCACGCACCCTGGTGCAAAAGGCCCGCGTCGTGCTTGCCGACGAACCCATTGCGTCACTGGATCCGGAATCCTCGCGCAAGGTGATGGACATCCTTTCGAGGATCAATCGCGAAGATGGCATCACCGTACTGGTGTCACTGCACCAGGTCGACGTGGCGATACGCTGCTGCTTGCGCACCATTGCCCTGCACAAGGGCAAGGTGGTCTATGACGGCCCCTCGGCCGCACTGACGCCTGCCATGCTGCGGGAACTGTACGGAGCCGAGGCCAGTGAACTGCTGCCAGCCACCGCGCCGGTTGCCGTTCCTGTCGCTGTTGTGGCCGCAGTGCCGGCTTCCGCCAGCACCCCGGCCTTCCTGCACCGGTCCTACGTTGAAAGCCCCTCCGTCGTACGGCACGACAGTGCCGCCGTGGAAGCCCGGGCTCTTTGAATCCAGATCCCCCATCAAGGAGAACACCAGAATGTTCCGCAAAATCGTGATGTGCACGGCATTGGTCGCCGCCTTTGCCAACCCCGCTGCCGCCCAGATGCCCAAGGAACTCAACTTCGGCATCATTTCCACGGAATCCACCCAGAACCTGAAGCAGGACTGGGAACCGATGCTCGCCGATCTGGCCAAGCGCTCCGGCATGAAGATCAATGCCTTCTTCGCCCCGGATTACGCCGGCGTCATCGAAGGCATGCGTTTCAACAAGGTGCAGGTAGCCTGGTACGGCAACAAGTCCGCCATGGAGGCCGTGGACAGGGCCAATGGCGAGGTGTTCGTCCAGACGCTTGCCTCTGACGGGTCGCCGGGTTACTGGTCGCTGCTGGTGGTGCATCGCGACAGTCCGGTGAAATCCATCGAGGATGTCATCAAGGGCGCGAAGAGCCTGACGCTCGGAAATGGCGACCCCAACTCAACCTCCGGCTTCCTGGTCCCCGGCTATTACGCATTTGCGCTCAACAACCTGGATCCGAGAACGTCGTTCAAGCGGATGGTCACGGCCAATCACGAAACCAACCTGATGGCCGTAGCCAACCGCCAGGTCGACCTGGCAACCAACAACAACGAAAGCCTGGACCGGCTGAAGATGAAGCACCCGGAAAAGGCGGCGGAGATTCGTTCGATCTGGAAATCCCCGCTCATCCCGTCGGATCCCTTCGTCTGGCGCAAGGATCTGGACGCGGAGGCGAAAACCAAAGTCAGGAATTTCTTCGTCAGCTATGGCACCTCGGATGCGCGTGAAAAGGCCGTGCTGAACAAGATCGGCCTGGCCGGCTTCAAACCTTCCGACAACCGGCAGCTGCTGCCGATCCGCCAGCTGGAATTGTTCAAGGAGAAGAACAAGTTCGAGAGCGACACAGTCATGAACCCCACCGAGCGTCAGGCGAAGATCGCCGAGATCAACCGGAAGCTGGCCGACCTGAACCAGCAGCTTGCCAAGGCAAACTGAATGAAGGCCGTCTTGATCGGGCTGGCAATCCTGGCACTGCAGCCGCTGACGCCGGCGGCTGCAGCCGACACCCGCAAGGAAATCAGCTTCGGGATCCTCTCTACGGAATCGTCCCAGAATCTCAAGCAGGACTGGCAGCCCATCCTTGCGGACATGTCGCAGCGGACCGGTCACCGGGTCAATGCCTATTTCGCCCCCGATTACAGCGGCATGATCGAGGCGATGCGCTTTGGCAAGGTGCAAGTGGCCTGGCTGGGGAACAAGCCGGGCATCGAAGCAGTCGACCGCGCCGGCGGCGAGGTGTTCGCCCAGGTCATACCCAAGGGCGGAGTGGCCGGATACTGGTCGCTCCTTATCGTGCACCGGGACAGCACCATCCAGTCAGTCGAGGATGTGGTGCGCAATGCCAAGGGCATCACCATGGGACTGGGTGACCCGAACTCGACGTCCGGGTTCCTGGTGCCCGGCTATTACCTGTTCGCCATGAACAAGCTGAATCCCAGGACGCATTTCAAGGCGGCCCGCAACGCAAACCATGAAGCCAACTTCCTGTCGGTCCTCAGCCGTCAGGTCGATGCCGCCACGGTCAGCAGCGAGATCCTTGACCGCTACGAGCAGAAAGAACCGCAGAAGGTGAAGGATGTCCGGGTCGTCTGGCGATCACCGCTGATTGCCTCCGACCCCCTGCTCTGGCGCAAGGACCTCGACAGCGAAACCAAGCGACTGGTTCGCGAGTTCTTTTTCGCCTATGGCACACGGGGAGCCGATGTCGCGCGGGAACGCCAGCAGTTGTCGAAGCTGCTCGCAGAAGGATTCAGGGAGTCCAGTGACAAGCAGCTCATTCCTTACAGGCAGCTGGAGCTGTACAGGGAACGCAGCAAGCTGGAGGACGACAAGACCACCAGTCCGGCCGAGCGCTCCTCGAAGCTCTCCGAGCTGGACCGAAAACTGTCTGAACTGGACAAGCAGCTTTAGCCTCGCACGTGGCAGGCACAGATAAATTGTGAGCATTGCGGCGGTCGCTGACCGCCGTTTTTTTGAAGGAATTCAGATGACAAAAGCACTCGAAATGGCGCTGCCTGCCGGCGCCATGAGCTTTCCAAAGCGCTCGCTGTGGCAACTGGCCGGCTGGGGAATCGTGCTGGCCGTGCTGGCAGCCTCCTGGGAAGGCGCGGACATGCGGCCTTCGGCGCTCATCAAGGACGCCGGCAACATGGCCGAGTACGCCTCCGGTTTTTTCCCGCCCAACTTCAGGGATTGGAAGCTTTATCTGCAGGAGATGCTGGTCACGGTCCAGATCGCCATCTGGGGGACGGCACTCGCGGTATTGCTGGCCATTCCCTGCGGGCTGCTGTCCTCCTCCAATATCGTTCCCTGGTGGATCTACCAGCCGATGCGCCGCGCGATGGACGCGGCACGGGCCATCAACGAGATGGTCTTCGCCATGCTGTTCGTCGTGGCGGTCGGGCTGGGACCATTCGCCGGCGTGCTGGCACTGTTCATCCATACCACCGGCATTCTCGCCAAGCTTTTCTCCGAAGCTGTGGAAGCCATCGACCCCCAGCCTGTCGAAGGCATACGGGCGTCCGGGGCAACAGCGCTGGAGGAAGTTGTGTTCGGGGTCATTCCGCAGGTTCTTCCCCTGTGGATCTCCTACTCGCTCTACCGCTTCGAGTCCAACATCCGCTCAGCCACGGTGGTCGGCATGGTGGGCGCCGGTGGCATCGGGGTGGTGCTTTGGGAAATCATACGGGGGTTTGCCTACGCCGAGACGTGCGCGGTGATGATCATCATCGTGGTCACGGTCAGCCTGGTGGATCTGATTTCGGCGCAGATCCGCAAGCTGTTCATATAGGCAAGCACTGATCAAGTCCCGAACATGTGAGTGATCGAGAACAGCCTCACTCACAGGCAGGTGATTTTCGCCCCCTTGATCGGCAATTCATTAGGAGTACAGACAAATGAGCATCACCATCGATGAAATCGTCCAGTTGCTGGGGACACGCGGCCAGAAGCAATACGGGGCCGAAGCCGTGAGCCAACTCGAGCACGCGCTGCAGTGTGCCTCATTGGCAGAAAGCGCTGGCGCCCCTGCAGCGCTGATCACTGCGGCGTTGCTGCATGACCTGGGACACCTGCTGCACGACCTGGGCGCAGATCCGGCAGACAGGGGTACCGATGATGTTCATCAGTACATAGCCCTTCCGTTCCTGCGCGGCGTCTTCGCCGACACGGTGCTGGAGCCGATACGCCTGCATGTCGATGCCAAACGCTACCTTTGCACCGTCGAGCCGGGTTACCGGGAAGGCCTTTCCTTTGCATCAAAGCGCAGCCTGGAACTGCAGGGCGGCGCATACACGACAGATCAGGCAAAAACCTTCATTGCGCTGACTGGCGCCGGGGATGCCGTCTCCCTGCGACGCTGGGACGACATGGCCAAGATGCCCGGCCTGAAGACAGCCGGCCTGGATCATTTCGCCGACATCATGGCGCAATGCCAGGTAGCATCGCCTGTCGCAGCGCAGTAGCCGTCACCAGCCGGGGAAGCGCGGCGCACCCGTGATGGCCCGACTGACCCGAATAGGCACGAACCCTCAGGCATGAGTACGTCCGCGAGTCGCAGGCCAGTGGTCATCGCGCTGGGCATTGCACAGACACTGGCCTGGGGCTCGACCTATTACCTGCCCGCCATTCTGGCCCGCCCCATGGCAGCCGAATTCTCGATTCCGGCCAACCTCATCTATGCCATGTTCTCCGCCGCACTGCTGGTCAGTGCCTTCGCCGGTCCCTGGGTCGGCAGGCGCATCGATCGCCTGGGTGGCCGCGGCATGCTGACTGCATCGAGCATGGTGCTGGCATGTGCGCTCGGCCTGCTGGCCTGGTCCCCGACGCCTCTGGCGCTGTGTGCTGCATGGCTGGTCCTGGGAGCCGGCATGTCCATGGGTCTTTACGAATCGGCATTTGCCTGTCTGGTGGCCGCATACGGGAGCCAGGCAAGGGGGCCGATCACGGGCATCACACTGTTCGCCGGATTCGCCAGCACCATTGCCTGGCCACTGACAGGATTTCTCGATGGTGTCGTGGGCTGGCGCAGCACCTGCCTGGTCTGGGCTGCCATCCACTTGCTGGTATGCGTGCCTCTGTATCACTGGCTCATGCCGGACGGCGGCAAGTCTTCGCCTGCGCCAGTGGTGCAACCGGACGAGTCAACGGCCGCGACTCCTCCTGCGCACGCCATGGCTCTGCTTGGCTTTGTCTTTGCCTCGACCTGGTTCACCAGCACCGCCATGGCCGCTCATCTGCCCACCATTCTCGAACTGGCAGGTACTTCCGCTGTGAGCGCCATCGCCGCCGCCGCCCTGGTAGGGCCTGCCCAGGTGGCCGCGCGCCTGCTGGAGTTCAGCCTGCTGCGAAACCTGCACCCGGTTCACTCTGCCCGCATCGCTACATTGGCCCATCCTGCCGGCTCAGCCATCCTGTTGGCCGTGGGGGCCCCGGTTGCCGCTGCCTTCACCCTGCTGCATGGTAGTGGAAACGGCCTGCTCACCATTGCCAAGGGCACTCTGCCACTGGCCGTGTTCGGTGCGACCGGATACGGTGCCCGGCAGGGCCTCCTCGGCGCCCCGGCCAGAGTGGCACAAGCAGTCGCTCCCCTGACTTTCGGACTGGCGCTTGACCGATTCGGACCGGATGCCTTGCTGCTTACCAGTGCACTGGGACTTGCCAGCTACTGGGCCCTGTCCGTGCTGGGCCGGCCCCGCTAAGCTCAGACCGGCGATGATGCGAGGGCAGTGATTCCGATGCAGGGGATCAGACAGCCTCTGCAGGCTGCCCGCACAGTACATCGATGAGCTTGTTGCCTGCGTCGTGCAGGGACCCTTCATTGGCAATGCACAGCGCATCGGCCGGAGGCGTGAAGGCAACGGCCCGCTGCAATCTACGCTCAACGGCATCCTGGTCCTCGCGTGCCCTGGCAGCCAGACGCGCCCGCAGCAAGGGCTCCGAGGCTTCGATCCAGACCAGCTTGAGGTCCGGATAACGCGTCCTGGCCTCTTCCAGATACTCGCGCGAACCATTGACCACGACATCCCGTCCCCGGGCCAGCCACAGGTCGATCTCGGTGCCTATGCCATACATGTAGCCATGGCTGCTCCAGTGCAGCGCAAAGCCGCCCCGGCGCAACTGCTGCAGGAACTCCGCCTCATTCAGGACCCTGTGGTTCTCTGCGCCAGGCTGGCTTGGCCGGGTGATGTAGCGCCGCGCAAAGACTATGGATCTGGAGATCAGCCTCGCCCGCGCGTAGGCCAGCAGGCTGTCCTTGCCGGACCCCGATGGCCCGACGACATAGAACAGCCGCCCGACGGAGCCAGCGCAGGCAGGTACAAGCTGCCGCGGCCTCAGCGTGATGCGCCGGGTGAGGCAGAAATCGGCACCAGGCCCGGGCTGCTCGAACAGGCACAGCGAATCGAACTCCATCGCTTCGGTCGAAAGCCGGGCCACCTTCTGCTGCAACCAGCCCTGCAACAGGGTGCGCTGCGCATCCTGCAAGCTGTCGGTGAGTGTCATGTGGAATCGCCATTCGTCCATCACATAGGGATAACCCCAGCGCTTCAGAAGGGCCTCCTGCCGTGCGCTCAGGCCCGCCGACCGGCGGCGGGCAAGCTCATCGGCCCC
>CAIPGJ010000933.1 GCA_903864555.1 uncultured Pseudomonadota bacterium
GCCGGGTTTGGTCTCGACGTTGTTGAACCAGGCGTACTCCATGCCCGGCCGGCTGGTCCAGACGTTCTTGCAGGTGACCGAGCAAGTGTGACAGCCGATGCACTTGTCGAGATTGAGCACCATGCCGATTTGTGCGCGTACTTTCATTGAGTATCTCCTTGCGACAAGGGCATCGTCTGAATTGCTGCCTTCCTCCCTGGCGCAGCGCGAGGGAGGAAGGGCCGGGGAAGGAGGGCGATATCAACACAGCCGATGCACTTGTCGAGATTGAGCACCATGCCGATCTGGGCGCGGGTCTTCATGCCACTTCTCCCTGGGCCTGTACCGGCCGGATCAGTTCATTCGCCACCGGCGTGTCGAGCCAGTCGATCTAGTTCATCTTCCGCACCACCACGAACTCGTCGCGATTGGTGCCGATGGTGCCGTAGTAATTGAAGCCGTAGCTGAGTTGCGCGTAGCCGCCGATCATGTGCGTGGGTTTCAACACGATGCGCGTCACCGAGTTGTGGATGCCGCCGCGCGCACCGGTGATCTCCGATCCCGGGGTGTTCACGATTTTTTCCTGGGCGTGATACATCATCACCATGCCGGGGTTGACGCGCTGGCTCACCACGGCCCGCGCGGCAATGGCGCCGTTGATGTTGAACAACTCGATCCAGTCGTTGTCGACGATGCCGACCCGCTTGGCGTCGTCCTCGCTCAGCCACACGCAGGGGCCGCCGCGGCTCAGTGTGAGCATCAGCAGGTTGTCGGTGTAGGTTGAGTGAATGCCCCATTTCTGGTGCGGCGTGATGAAATTGAGTGCGATCTCGATGTTGCCGTTGGGTTTGATGCCGTGGATGCCGGCAGTGGTCTTCAGATCCACCGGCGGACGGTAGCTCGAGAATCCCTCGCCAAAGGCAATCATCCATGGGTGGTCGATGTAGAACTGCTGGCGCCCGGTCAGGGTGCGCCACGGGATCAGTTCATGCACATTGGTGTAGCCGGCGTTGTACGAAACCGTTTCGCTTTCGATGCCACTCCAGGTGGGCGAACTGATGATCTTTCTCGGCTGTGCCTGGATGTCGCGGAAGCGGATCTTCTCGTCCTCGCGGTGCACTGCCAGATGGGTGTGGTCACGTCCCGTGATCTTGCTCAGGGCTTGCCAGGCTTTCACCGCCACATGACCGTTGGTCTCCGGCGCCAGCATCAGCACCACCTCGGCGGCGTCGATGTCGGTTTCTATCTTCGGCATGCCGCAGGTGACGCCCTCGGCGGTCACCAGGCCGCTGAGTTCTCCCAGTTGCCTTACTTCGGTCTGGGTGTTCCATGCGATGCCCTTGCCGCCGTTTCCAAGCTTGCCCATGAGGGGGCCCAGGGCTGTGAAGCGCTTGTAGACATTCGGGTAGTCGCGTTCCACCACCGTGATCTGGGGCGCGGTCTTGCCGGGGATCAGATCCACTTCACCGCGCTTCCAGTCCTTGACTTCGAAGGGCTGCGCCAGTTCCGCCGGGGTGTCGTGCATCAGCGGTGTCAGCACCAGCTCGCGCTCCACGCCCAGGTGGCCGACACAGACTTCGCTGAATTTCTTCGCAAAACCCTTGTAGATGTCCCAGTCGCTGCGGGACTGCCAGGCCGGGTCCACGGCGGTGGACAGCGGATGGATGAAGGGATGCATGTCGCTGGTGTTGAGGTCGTTTTTCTCGTACCAGGTGGCGGTGGGCAGCACGATGTCGGAGTACAGGCAGGTGGTGCTCATGCGGAAGTCCAGCGTCACCAGCAGGTCCAGTTTGCCCTCGGGAGCCTTGTCATGCCAGACCACTTCCTCGGGCTTGGCATCGTCCGGTCCCAGGTCCTTGCCCTGCACCCCATGGCTGGTGCCCAGCAGGTGCTTGAGAAAGTACTCATGTCCCTTGCCGCTGGAGCCGAGCAGGTTGGACCGCCAGACGAAGAGATTGCGCGGCCAGTTTTCCGGCGCATCCGGATCCTGGCAACTCATCTGCAGCGAACCATCCTTCAATGCCTTGACTGCATAGTCCTTGGGGTCGACGCCCGCAGCGGTGGCGGCGCGTACCACCTCCAGTGGATTGGTCTTCAGCTGCGGCGCCGAGGGCAGCCAGCCCATGCGTTCGGCACGCACGTTGTAGTCGATCATGCTGCCGCGGAACTGGTTCTTGTCGGCCAGTGGCGAGAGCACCTCCTCGACGCCCAGTTTCTCGTAGCGCCACTGGTCGGTGTGGGCGTAGAAGAAGCTGGTGCTGTTCTGCTGGCGCGGAGGGCGTATCCAGTCCAGAGCGAAGGCCAGGGCGGTCCAGCCGGTCTGCGGTCGCAGCTTCTCCTGGCCGACATAATGGGCCCAGCCGCCGCCGGACTGGCCTACGCAGCCGCACATCATCAGCATGTTGATGATGCCGCGGTAGTTCATGTCGCTGTGGTACCAGTGGTTCATGGCCGCGCCGATGATGATCATGGACCGGCCGCGGGTCTTGTCCGCGTTGTCGGCGAACTGGCGCGCCACGGTGATGAGCTGCTCGCGTGGTGTTCCCGTGATGCGCTCCTGCCAGGCGGGCGTGTAGGGGGTGTCGTCATCGAAGCTGGTGGCGGCCATCTCCCCGGGCAGCCCGCGCGCCACGCCATAATTGGCCACTTGCAGGTCGAACACCGTCGCCACCAGCGCCTCGCGCTTTTCGCCAGCCTTGCCCAGGCAAAGCCGCATGACCGGAACCGTGCGCACCAGCACGTCGTTGACACCGGCGCCGGTGGCGTTGTTGGGGAAGTGCGGGCTGACCAGGCCGCCGAAATAGGGGAAGCCGACCTTTGCCGTATCCGTGCTGGGGTTCTCGCCTTCCAGCACGGAAAGCTTGAGCTTCACCTCGGTGCCGTGGCGCGCCTCCTTGGCCTCTAGATTCCATTGCCCCGCATCTGCCCTGCCATCAGCGCCCCAGCGAAAGCCGATCGCGCCATTGGGCAGCACGACCTTTCCGGACTGGTCGAGGGCCACCGTTTTCCATTCCGGGTTGTTGGCCTGGCCCAGCTTGCCGTTGAAGTCCGACGCCCGCACATAGCGGTCGGGCACCATGACAGTTTCGCCACTGGCCAATTGATGTTCTTTCAGCGTCACCAGCATCGGCATGTCGGTGTAACGCCGCACATAATCATCGAAGTAGGTACTGCGCTGTTTGCCGCCCTCGGGGAAGTAGAACTCCTTCAGGATCACATGGCCCATGGCCATGGCCACGGCTGCATCAGTGCCCTGCTTGGGATGCATCCAGATGTCTGCCAGTTTGGCCACTTCGGAGTAATCGGGCGTGACCGCGACGGTCTTGGTGCCTTTGTAGCGCACCTCGGTGAAGAAATGCGCATCGGGGGTGCGCGTTTGCGGCACGTTGGAGCCCCAGGCAATGATGAAGCTGGAGTTGTACCAATCGGCCGATTCCGGTACGTCGGTCTGTTCCCCCCACACCTGCGGGCTGGACGGGGGCAGGTCGCAGTACCAGTCGTAGAAGCTCATGCACACGCCGCCGATCAGGCTGAGATAGCGGCTGCCGGCGGCATAACTGACCATGGACATGGCCGGTATCGGGGAGAAGCCGATGACGCGGTCCGGGCCGTGGCGCTTGATGGTGTAGACATTGGCCGCGGCGACGATCTCGTTGACCTCGTCCCAGCTGGAGCGCACGAAGCCGCCCAGTCCACGCACGCTTTGATAATCGCGGCGTTTGTCATCGGATTCGACGATGGAGGCCCATGCCTCGACCGGGTCATGCGCCAGGCGTGCCTCGCGCCAGCTCTTGAGCAGGCGGCCACGCACCATCGGATACTTCACGCGATTGGCACTGTACAGGTACCAACTGTAGCTCGCCCCGCGGGCGCAGCCGCGCGGCTCGTGGTTGGGCATGTCCCAGCGCGTGCGTGGATAGTCGGTCTGCTGGGTTTCCCAGGTGACGATGCCGCCCTTGACGTAGATTTTCCACGAGCAGGAGCCGGTGCAGTTCACACCGTGGGTGGAGCGCACGATCTTGTCGTGCGCCCAGCGGTTGCGGTAGCCGTCCTCCCAGGTGCGGTCTTCGCCAGTGGTGACACCATGGCCTTCGGCGAACGCTTCGCGAGGCTGGGAGAAGTAGGTAAGGCGATCGAGAAAATGACTCATATCAGGCTCCGGACAAGGTTTTGCACAGCATGATTCAGGGATTCTTCACGTAGGCGTTGGCGCGCAGGTAGAACCACCAGTTGATGATCAGACACAGCGCATAGAAGATGGCGAAGCCGTACATGGCGTACTGCGGTGTGCCCGCGGTGATCTGATTGCCGATGACTACCGGTGCAATGAAGGCGCCGTAGGCGGCGATCGCGGAGGTCCAGCCCAGCACCGGGCCGGCCTGCTGGCGGTCGAAGATCACGCCGATGGTGCGGAAGGTCGAGCCGTTGCCGATGCCAGTGGCGAAGAACAGCAGCATGAACAGGCCGAGAAACAGCGGAAAGTGCGTTTCCGGCGTGGCCGAGCCGTAGGCCTGCATCATCACGTAGCCTACCGCGATCGAGGTAACCACCATCAGCGCCGAGATGATCTGGGTGACGATGGATCCGCCGACTTTGTCGGAGATCCAGCCGCCGATCGGCCGCACGGCCGCACCGACGAAGGGGCCGATCCACGCATAGGCGAGGACGCTGGGTGCATTCGGGTTGCTCAGCGTGTGCTGCATCACGCCGTTCGCGTCGGGTACATGACTGATGCCGAAAATCACCTTCCTCGACAGCGGCAGCGCCATGGAGAAACCGATGAACGAGCCGAAGGTCACGATGTACAGCGCCGTCATTGACCAGGTGTGCTTGTTGCGGAAAATCTGGAACTGCTTGCTGACGCCCTCCTTCATTGGGCCGAAGGCCGCAAGCTTCATCACCAGCAGCGCGCTGATGATATCCAGCGGAATCGCCACCCACATGCTGATCAGGCCGAGGCCGGTGGGTTTGGGCAGGTAGAGGTACAGGCCCAGGATGGAGGGCACGAAGGCCAGGGTGTAAAGATAGGTGATCTTGGTGAAGGCGATCAGGGGATGGCCGGTGTCCGGCGAGACCGTTTTCAGGTTGTTCATGCCGATCCAGCACAGGATGGACAGCGGCACCAGCGACAGCAGCCAGGCGAATCCCGCATTCTGTATCCAGGTGGGTGTGCCCGCGGCGATCTTGCCGAAGATCCAGCCGCTGTCCTTCATCAGCGTCATCGGCTCACCACCGATGGCACCGAAGAGTCCCACAGTCATCACCAGCGGGATGACGACCTGCATGGTGGTCACGCCGAAGTTGCCCAGCCCGGCATTGATACCCAGGGCCGTGCCCTGCAGGCGCTTGGGAAAGAAGGTGCTGATATTGGACATGGAGCTGGCGAAGTTGCCGCCCCCCACGCCACACCACAGCGCCATGAGCTGGAACGCCCACAGCGGCCAATCCTTGTGCTGGAGCACGATGCCGGTGCCCAGCGCCGGAGCCAGCAGCATGGCGGTGGTGAGGAAAATGGTATAGCGACCACCGGCCAGGCGGATGAGGAAGGAAGCCGGAATGCGCATGGTCGCCCCGGAGATGCCGGCAATGGCGGTCAGGGTGAACAATTCGGCCTGGGTGAAGGGGAAACCCAGGTTCATCATCTGCACGGTGATGATGCCCCACATGCCCCAGACGGCGAACCCGCACAGCAGTGCCGGTACGGAGATGGCCAGGTTGCGATAGGCGATGCGCTTGCCGGTGGATTCCCAGAAAGCCTCGTCCTCGGGGCGCCAGTCGGTGATCGTGCCGGCCGATTCCTTGCGGGTATTCATGATGGTTCCTCGAAGAAGATGCGGATCAGCCATTGAGGCTGAATTGGGTGGATTTGCTGCCCATGACTTCGGCGCGTCGCACCTCGGTCCAGTACATCCAGATCAGTGATACCCAGACCACGCCATACATCAGCATGAAGGCGCTGGAGCGGATGCCGGTGAGGTCCATCAGAGCGCCGAACATGATGGGCAGGACGAAGCCACCCAGTCCGCCGGCCAGCCCGACGATGCCGCTGATGGTCCCGATGTTTTCCGGATAGTCGTCGCTGATGTACTTGAAGACGCTGGCTTTGCCGAAGGCCCAGGCAATGCCCAGCACGAACATCAGCGCAGTGAAGGTCCACACGTTCAGGCCGATGTGGAAGGTTTTCGGCCCGTCGGCGGTCAGAACCGTGAAGTCGGTCTGCGGGTAACTCAGCAGGAACAGGCAGATCCAACTCACCCACATCACCCACCAGGTGACGGCGTGGGCGCCATACTTGTCCGAGAGCCAGCCGCCAATGGCCCGCAGCACGCCTCCCGGGAGCGAGAAGCAGGCGGCCAGCAGCGCTGCTGCGCGGATGTCCATGCCGTACTCGCCGACGTAGTACTGCACCATCCACAGGGACAGCGCCACATATCCGCCGAACACAATGCTGTAGTACTGGCAGTACTTGATGACTTTCGGATCCTTCAGGGCCTTCAACTGGTCGACGAAGCGTGTGTTGGCCGGCACCAGGTGTGCGGGGTCACTGTGGCTGAACAACCAGAAAACGATGAGCGTGCCGAGCATGATGGCGGCGTAGACCTGCGGCACCATGGTCCAGCCAAAAGCAACCACCAGCGCCGGTGCAATGAATTTGTTGACCGCCGCACCGGAGTTGCCCGCGCCATACACGCCCATGGCGAAGCCCTGTTGGTTCCTCGGGAACCAGCGTGCCACGTAAGGTGTGCCCACCGAGAATGATCCGCCGGCCAGTCCGACGAACAGGCCGATGACCAGGAAATGCCAGTACTCGGTGGCGTAGCCCATCATCCAGATGGCCGGCACCGTCAGCGCCATCAGTATTGTCATCACGATGCGCCCGCCGTATTTGTCGGTCCAGATGCCCAGCGGAACGCGGATCAGCGAGCCGGTGAGCACCGGCGTGGCCGTGAGCAGGCCGAATTGCGTGGCGTTCAGGTCGAGCGCTTTTCTGATCGGGATGCCGATGACGCCGAACATCATCCAGACCATGAAGCAGACCGTGAATGCCAGTGTGCTGGCGATCAATACCGACAGTGCCTGCCCTTTGCGCGTCATGGGTTCCCCTCGTTCTTGTCCATGACCAACTGTAGGCGTCCGGCCTATAGGGGAACATCCTGCAGAGGAGGGGGAGGGCGTTCGGCGAAAGGAGTAGGGCAGAACTGGCCACCTAATCCTGAAGAACTAGATGCCGGGGATATTCACGCGCATTTGCGCTGGATCAAGCCAGCCCGTGGTTGGTCGCGATAACCGCCGCGTGGACGCGGTTCGCCACATCGAGCTTGCGCAGGATGTGCTGCACATGCACCTTGACGGTGGTTTCGGCAATCCCGAGCGTGCGCGCGATTTCCTTGTTGCTGTCACCCCGGGCAATGCCTCTGAGGATCTCCAGTTCCCGCGGAGACAGGCTGGCGATGGGCGATTCGATTTGCGTGTTCTGGCGAATGGCTGGTGCCTGGGCAGGCACTGCCGCATCACGATAGGCTGCGATCAACTTGCCGGTCATCTCCGAGGCGATGACGTTTTCTCCCTTCATGGCCCGGCGTATGGCAGCAGCCAGTGCCTCGGCCTCCATGTTCTTCAGCAGATAGCCACAGGCCCCGGCGCGCAGCGCGGCTGCCAGATCCTGCTCGTCCTCGCTGATCGTAAGCATGAGTATGCGTGTCGCTGGCGCCGCTTCGCGCAGTGACGGCAGTGCATCGACGCCATTGACGCCGGGGAGGTGGTTGTCCAGCAGGATGAGGTCGGGCTGGTGCTCCTGTGCGCGGCGTTGAGCCTCTCCCGCATCGGCGGCATCGGCCACCACCTTGAAACCATCCTGCCCCGACAGCAGTGCGGTGAGTCCGCGACGGAACAGGGTGTGGTCATCCACCACCAGAATCCGTATTTCGGGCACGGGTATCGCGTTCATGGTGACGTGGCTAATGCAGAGTCAGGGGAACATCTGGCTGCCGGGCGGCGGCAGGGGCCGTCAGCGGCAGGAAAAGGATCATCGAGGTGCCGCGGGCCGGCCTGGAGGTGATCTCCAGCGTGGCACCGATGCGATCGGCACGCTCCTGCATGATGCGCAGGCCCACATGCGTTTCATCCGGAATCGTGCTTTCGGCAAAGCCACTGCCGTTGTCCCTCACTTCGAACCGCCAGGCGGGTTGTTGTACCACGTCCAGCCAGACACGGCTGGCCCGCGCGTGCTTGCGCACATTGGACAAGGCCTCCTGGACGATGTGCAGCACTTGCACCTGCACGTCCGGTTGCAGCGGCATGCCGTGGCCTTCGCTTTGCAGGCTGGCCTTGATGCCGCTCTGGTGTTCGAACTTGCGCAGGGTGGTGGCCAGCGCGGATTCGATGCCTTCGTCGTTGGGGCGTGTGCGGAAATGCAGCAACAACTCGCGGACGTCGCCATAGGATTCGCGCACCCCGGTGTCTATCTCGTCCAGCACCACACGCATCTTTGCCTGGTCACCGGACTGCAGCGCGTCCTGCATGAGCTTGACCTGGATCTTGAGGAAGGCCAGTGACTGCGCGATGGAATCGTGCAACTCGCGTGCAAGCAGGTTGCGTTCCTGCGACACGGCGGCCTCCTTTTCCAGGGCAGTGAGCCGCAGGTTTTCCATGGCACTGCCCAGGTGGCTGGTGAGCGCCTCCAGCAGGGACCGTTCGGATTCCGTGATGTTGATGCGAGCGTGAAAGAACAATTCGACTTCCCCGGTGATGCGTTCATGCATGCGTATCGGTATGGTGACCACGCTCTTGAAGCCCGCCTGCCGACACTGCCTGGCCTTCCCGTCGGTATCCTCCAGGATGGGGATGGTTCGAAAACCGGACTCTGGGCTGATGGCACCGCAGTGGCAGTCCCCGGCCAGGATGCACTGCTCGTTCTCCGCCATGCCTGCCGGCAGGCCCTCAGAGGCCAGCATTAGGTAGCGCCGGTTGGACTGGTCGGACCAGCGCACGGCCACGCCATCGGCATGCGCGATGCGCGCAATGCTCCGGGCAAAACCGCGCGCCAGTTCATCGAGCACGGTGGACTGGGCGATCAGCGTGGTCACCTCGTACAGGCTTTGCAGGCGCTCGCGTTTTTCTTCCAGCTCGGCCGTTTTCTCCGTCACCCTGGCTTCCAGGTTGCGATACATGTACTGCAGGTGCTCTGCCATGCTGTTGAAGCCCTCGGCCAGGGTGCCGAACTCGTCGGAGGTGACCCGTGAGACGCGCGCTCCCAGGTCGCCGCCCTGGATGCGTTGAATGGCCTCCTTGAGCTGTCCCACTGGCTCCAGCACGAAGAGATAGCCGGTATAGAGCAGCGCCAGCGCTCCGAGGATGGCCAGTGCCATCATGCCCATCTGCAGCAGGTGCAGCAGGGCGGTCCAGCGCGACAGGTGGCGTTCCACATGCACCACCAGCGCATCGATACCCGCAACGAAGCCCGCCACGGCATCGGGGAGCGGGGCGGTTGACGCCGGCGGCCGTTCTATCCATTCCGCGCGGAAGGATCGCCAGTCGCCCTCCACGCGCGAGAACTGCGCTCGGATGGATTCGTCCCAGGGCATGAACAGCGGACGCTCCGGGTCGCCCAGGCGCAGCAGCTCAAGGCTGCCCTGAAACTCCGAGGAGAGCGCGGGCAGCTTGTCGCGTGCCCCGGTTCCGATTGCCAGCGACATCCGGTAGGCCTGCATGCGCATGCGGCCAGCTTCATTGACTGCAGCGGCACCCCCATCCAGTTGCCAGGAGACCCACAGCGTAATGCCGATCGAAACCAGTGCCAGCACCAGAAAAGGTGCGGCAACCAGAGCCAGTTTTGCCCCGAGGTTCCAGTGCTGCTGCTTTGTCATGCACGAACTTTACGGCAGGTTGCGCAAGGCCGCTTGACCCGTATCAAACAAGACAGGCCCGAATCGAGGCCAACCATGATCCCCGGCGCCATCAGGCACCAGGCTGCACAGAGCTTGCCAGCCGGCACGGATATCGAACGGACTGACTTCCTCCTTCCCGCTGATTTCGCCTGTCTGCTGGCGTGACAGCGCCCCTGCAGAGTCACGCCATCAATGGATGTCTTGCCGGCACGGATTCATGATTCCTCCATCGTCCAGGGGTGGTGCCATCGGTTATTCCGGACGCTGTCGATTGCTATACTGAAAACAAAGGGTGCCTTTGATTCATTCAAGGCGGAAAGCGGGAAAAACATGGAGGGGGACAACATGGGCGTGCGCATCTGGCATCAGAGCTTTACCGTACTGGAAAATCTTCCGGCGTATGCCGCCGCGCTTGACGTTCATTTCAAGTCCGTGGCCCGCCCCGATACCGAGGTGGTGCTGCACGGGATGCATCGGGACACCTACCAGACCGACTACCCCGGATCGGACATCCGCTACGCCTATCTGCAGTCGTTGCATGCACAGCAATTCGTCTGGCGGGGGATACAGGCGGAGGAGGCGGGATTCGATGTCTACGCCATCCTGTCACTTTGCGATCCCATGATGGCCGAGACGCGCGCCGTCATCGACATCCCTGTGGTTGGATATGGTGAAAGCTCGATGCTGGCGGCTACCATGCTGGGGGAGAAGTTCGGCGTCCTGATGTTTATTCCGGAGCTGCTGATCCAGTTCACGCGCAAGGTTGAAGCGGCGGGGCTGGCGCTGCGCTATGCCGGTGGCCGGCATGTGGGCTTTGCTTTCAGTGACGTTCAACAGGCTTTTTCCGACCCGGGTCCGGTCATCGAGAAATTCCACGAGGCAGCGCGGGCATTGATTCGCGATGGTGCCGAAGTCATCATTCCCGGAGAGGCGCCCATGTGCGTGCTGCTGGCCCGCAATGGGATCAATCGCATTGATGGGGTCCCGGTGCTGGATGGGCTTGCCGCGGCAATCAAGTCGGCGGAAAGCATGGTTGATCTGCGCCGCAGTTCAGGCCTGGCCGTGGCTAGAACAGGGCACTACAGCGAAAAGCCGCCGCGCGAGCGGGTCAAGGAAATGTTGAATTTCTACTTTGGCCAACGCGCGCTTTCCTGAAACGGGCGGTCGTCAGACCATGCCGCTGCTCGAGCGGCAGGACCGGGGTAGCAGCCCAATCCGTCCAGAAGGAGCGAGTGCGCAGCATCCCTGCGCCCGCCGAGATCTTTGTCTGGTCAAGCGCCACATCCTGAACCGCTCACAAGGGAGGCAGAGGCCGCGGGGTGCCTTCGGGGGCATCGAAGCAATGGGCATTGAGTGTCGAGCAGACCATGCAGTAGTACCCGATCAGGGCGGTCAGCTCGATCAGCACGCCGGTGCCAAAGCGGTCCTGGGCGCGCTTGTAGAGCGCATCGTCCACGGCATGCTTCTTCAGCAGGGTGCTCGCGTAATCGTAGATCAGCTGTTCGTCCGGATCATCGAACTTGCCGGTGTCAAGGCGCAGGGCTTCAATGGTGCTGGATGAAAGGCCCATTTTCACGCCGATCGGCTCATGTGCATACCACTCGAACTGGCTGTCCCAGTAGCGGCCCGTCACCAGGATGGTGAACTCACGCAGTCGTTCCGGCAGGCTCGAATTGAAGCGCAGCACTTCGCCCATGCGCGACCAGGCCTCGGCAAGGGCGGCATTGTGCATGGCGGCCACCAGCGGCCCGGCAGGCGGCACCTTGCGCACGCCAGAAACGATCTTGTCATAGACGCGGCGCTGCGCCTCGTTCATGTCTTTTTCGGCAAGTACCGGTATTCGAAGCATGCTTCCCCCTGGAACGAATGGATGTGTGACCTGCTTGTGTGTTTGCGTGCTTGCGTGATTGCGTCCGATCTGGTCTAGTGGGCCGGTTCAGCCGGCATCTGGACCAGTTCAATCAAAAGGCTGCCCGTTGATTCCGGGTCAATGAAGACCACCTGCGAGCCGCCGTGGCCGGGCCTGGGCACCTCATCCTGCAATTTCACGCCCTTGGCTTTCAGCTCCCGGATGGCCTCGAGGATGTCATCGACCTCGAAGCACAGGTGATACAGGCTCTGCCCGTTTTTGGCGAGCCACCGTCCGCTGCGGGAATCAGCGGACTTCGCCTCCACCAGCTCCAGGCTGCTTTCCCCTACGGGATACAGGGCGAGCTTTGCGATGGGTGTTTCCTGCACATAGCCCAGAGAAAGGCCAAATACTTCCTCGAGCATTTTCATGCCGGGCGCAAGCTTGTCCACCACCACGGCTACGTGTTCGATGCGCTTGATCTTCAATTCTCCAGCCCTTTCTTCAAACCGGTTTGATCCTTCTCGACCTTAGCCGACGAGGTTGCCGAATCGGGAGCGCGCTATTGCTCCAGCTTGATGCCGGCCAGCTTGATGACCCGGGCATACATTGCGGATTCATTGCGCAGGTGTTCGGCATACTGCTCCGGTGTACCGCCCAGACCCTGCGTTCCGAGCTTCACCAGTTGTTCGCGCACTTCGGGCTTTTGCAGGATCTTGACGATCTCGGTGTTGAGTCTATTGATGATGGGTGCGGGTGTTCTGGCCGGCGCGAGCACGCCGGAGGCGGTTGTCTGCTCGTAACCCGGAACGCCGGCTTCCTGCATGGTGGGGAGTTCCGGGACTATGGTAGAGCGCGTCCTCGAGCCCACTGCCAGCGCACGCAGTTTGCCCGAGCGGATGTGCGTCAGCACCACGGGAAGGCTCTCCACCCCGATCTGCGCCTCGCCGCTGAGCAGGGCGATAAGGGACTGGCTCGCCCCCTTGTAAGGCACATGCATGATCTGTGCCCCTGAAATTGCCTTGAACTGCTCACCCCCCAGATGGGCCACGGAGCCTATGCCCGCCGTTCCGAAATTGAGCGAGTCGGGCTTGGACTTTGACAGTGCAATCAGGTCCCGTAGCGTTTTTGCTGGAACCGCCGGATTCACCAGCAGCAGAAACGGGCTCATCGTCACGAGTGAAATGGGGCTGAAGTCCCTCATCACGTCATAGGGGACCGGCCCCAGATTGGGGTTGATGGTCAAGGGGCCCGGCGAACCCAGCAGCAGGGTGTAGCCATCGGGCGCAGCCTTGGCTGCCATGTCTGCGCCGATCACGCCGCCGGCACCGGCACGATTGTCGACCACGACGGTCTGCCCCAGTGTCTCGGTCAGCCCCGTGCTGATCGATCTGGCCGTGATGTCGGTTCCGCCCCCAGGAGGGAAGGGCACGATGAAACGTATCGATCGCGTCGGATATTCCTGGGCCACGGCAGACCCGATGACAAGCGCCACCGACATCAGAACGCCGCAAACCAACAGGCCCATCAACCGCGTTCCATGCATGAGTCTTCTCCCTCGGAAATTCGAAAATGACATCACAACCGGTCACGACGTTCTTCCCGGATGGAATGGCGCATCGCCGGTCTCTCCGATGAAGCGATCAAGATAGCATGACAGGCTTGCTGCAGTGCGAGGCCGGAAAGGAGGGGCTGGCCACCACGCCGAGGACGTTGTCGGCAAACGCTCGCGCGAGAAGTTTCCCAGGGTGTCGGTCCAGCCGGTGATGAAGACAATCTGCCTGGAACCTGGCAGCGGCACGTGCTGAGGTAAAGTTGCGCTTTTCCGGAAAACCTGTGGAGACAGAGGGTGGAACCAAAACACGTGTTTGAAGGCGTCAAGGTGCTGGCCGTCACGCGGCAGATCGCAGCGCCGTTCTCGACTTACCAGCTGGCGCTGCATGGCGCCGAAGTGCTGACCATCGAGAACCCCAAGGAGCCCGACAGCATGCGCCTGGTGATCGGCTCGGGGGGCAAACTGGGCAAGATGGCCATGAGCCACAGCTTCATGGCCCAGGGCGCCAACAAGAAGAACATGACGCTCAACCTCGCCACCCCTGGAGGACAGGAGATCTTCCGCCAGCTGGCTGCGCAGTCCGACATCGTCGCCGAAAACCTGGTGGCCGGCACCATGCGCCGCTATGGCCTGGGTTACGAGGAACTGTCGAAGGACCACCCTGGTCTCATCTATTGCTCCATCACCGGTTACGGCCAGACCGGCCCCACCCACAAGCGGGCCGCCATCGATGGTGCGGTGCAGGCCGCCAGCGGGCTGATGA